>JBDRPR010000472.1:0-6782 GCA_043826845.1 Bacteroidota bacterium | reverse complement strand
ATGTAACTTTGAGCGGGGTGTAATAAAATTATTACCCATACCGATAAAACCCTGATTAACTCCAGAATATCCAACAATCATCATTCTTTCTATATTAGCAGTAGAGAAAAGAAGATTGGCTGCTTCCTGCTGCCGTATCTCCGCATCGGTATTTGATGCAATACCAATTAGAAGGCCATCATTAGCAAGAGTACCTGTGCCTGGGAAAGTACCTGATCCCTGGTTATTAAAAGAGGCAAATACAGCCGGCGCCGGCCCGCCAAACAAATAGTTCCGGTCAAATAAACTTAATTTGTAATTTAGAGGTGTACCTAATTCTACCCCTGCACCTATTCGTATATGTGAGGATTGAAACCCGGTACGTAGAAAATACATTACTCCGTCTGTTGTGCGTATCCTACTTGGACCAACAATAGTTGGATCATTTCCAATTTGTATCGAACTATCTCCAACATAAAGGGGTCCTCTTACACGCATACTATCGGTTTTAGTAAATCCCTTTACACAAAAAGAATCAACGTTTAGTTTTACTTTTCCGAAAAAAGTGGTAATGCCGTCTTTACCGAAAATGGCACGAAGCTGATTATTGCTGATAATATTAAAATCAGCATAGTTTAACGAACCAATTTTATCATTGGCTTGTACATTGTCATTGCCGCTGAGTTTCACTGTATTTCCTTGGCTTTTAACAACGTTGTTCCGGCTACCTATCAGAAATACCAGAACGATCAATAAAACAATTTTTGTTTTCATGTTTTTTTTGTTTTTTAGTTAGACATTGATTTTATGAAGATTTTTTTTGTTGAAATGAAATTTTCATTACTTATACTTATAAAGTAAATCCCATAAGTAAGATTTTGAATTGGAATTTCTGTTAGCCCCTGTGTTATTGATTTTGTAATTAAAATATCTCCAACAATACTGTAAATCCTAAGAATTGCTCTCTCCTGGCTTATATAGTTAATGCTTATTAAACCGGGCTTTGCCTCAATGATCTCAAAGTATTCCTTAGGTTTTGTCTTAATTACCTCAGGGTTAATGCCACAATCAGATGGATTCTCAGAAATACAAACATCATCTATATAATAGTACACACCATGGCAATTTGGCCCTTGAGAATATACGATTGAATCAACATTTGCCCGTGAGAGAAAATTGCCAACCAACAGATACTGATAAGCTGAGTCTGCTATAAAGGAGCCTTCAATTATAGTCCAGATATTAGTATTCTGAATAATTGAATCATAAGATAGCTGGCAATTTATCCCAAGACTATCGATTGGATTCGGAAATTCAGAGTGGTAAAACTCAGGTATAACAGAAGTATCAACACCAATGGTTGTAATATAGGTTGTATCTACCCACCAGTAAATTTCATTTGTTAGCTTCAGGCCAAACCCACTCGCTGCACAGAAACCTTCTTCTGCCCTTGATACTTTTAGCGAAGCATAGTAAAGATTACCTATAGTCAGAGGATTTATCAATCTGCAGCCGATTAACTCGCGTGCATCTGCATAATTATATCCCCAAAATGTATTGTAATTCTGCAATCCCATATAACATGAGCCAGTCGCAGCCTCTTGATATCCAGCCCAATTAGATGGTACGCCATAATCATGGATTACAAATGAATTGCTGCATGCATTATAATAATCTGCCGTATTAATATTGATAATCCAATCTTTACAAAAATATGTTTGGTCAGCATCGCTTGGACAAGCCGTAATTGTATAAGGAGGATTTACAGTAATTGTATCCTCAAAACTCCAATTAGGCACTAAATTCTGCGAATTAGCGATGATAGTTGAGTAAAGAATAATGAGTAAACAAGACCAAAGTTTAAAGTTCAAAAGTGTTTTCATTTTCATGGGATGGGAATTTAGATAAACTATTTACAATAATATCAAACATTTATGACAAATGCAAATTTATTTTTAACAAATCATTCATTTTTTTTGAGAAATTATTGATTATCCTCATACGTTCCTCAATAGTACCTCCCATATTCGTATAAAAACTTATTGGTAAGCCATCTTCCTGCTGGATAAGTTGTGCATTGCCATTGCTGGCAATACCAATTAGAAGTCCATCATTAGCAAGAGTACCGGTACCCGGGAAAGTACCTGATCCCTGGTTATTAAAAGAGGCAAATACTGCCGGTGCCGGCCCGCCAATTAGATAATTCTGTTCAAATAAACTTAATTTGTATAGTGGAGCAGCCGTCCCAACACCAATTTTCACAGTAGAAAACATTAAGGGGTATCTTCCAAAACAGATTTTACCTGCATTGGATTGAATGAAATCTGATCCAGCCCATCCTCCAGGTGTCCATGGCCCAGTTCCTCCAATCCATAAAGAACTATCTCCAACTCTTAATGACCTTACATGCATACTGTCGGCATTAATATAATTATTAACATCTAAACTATCTGTACATGTTTTTCCTTTTACATCCAATGTAGATTGGGGATTATCAGTACCAACACCAACAGAATTTGTAAGCCCTGAATTGTAAATATTGCCAGTGGTGTTATTCTTATCCCATAGCTTGCCTTGTCCGTTATTACCGGAGTTTCCCTGAGCAAACACAGGGCTTTTTGTAATACAAAGTAAAACAATAAAAATTGCCAAATACTTTGCATAAAATCTAATTTTCTGTTTCATAACAATTTAAATTTTAGTTAGTAAAATGAATTAATTTGTTTGTATACTTATATTTATCTGTTGAAATATTTAAAAAATAAATACCCGTTTGCAACTTACAAATGGGCTTAATTTCGATATAATTATTGTTTGTGATTATATTTACTGGATAGCTTTTTCCAAGTATATCGTTTAGTTTTATATTTTGAATAATAAATGAATTATCCGTTATTTCAATTTTTATTTTATCAGTAAACGGATTAGGCGAAATACTTAATTGGTTTGAATAATTTAAGTCATTAATACTATTAATATTATTTACTGTAATATAATTTGTTTTGGTAATAGTATCTCCACATCCATTGTTGTTAAATGCAATTAGTGTTACACTAAATTGCCCTGTATCATTGTAACATATATTCGTTGGACTCATTAAATTTGATGTATTAGGAATAGCTCCATCAAAACTCCACTCATAATAATCGTAATTAACTACTGTGTTAATATTGTAGTTAACACAATTACCCTGATTAAGTATAGTTGTATCTGTATTGAAATCGATTATTTCGCTTGATATATCTATGCAAGTAAGAGAGTCTTCTGAAACACAAACATCATCTATATAGTAGTAAGAATAACAATATAATCCACTATATAGAATTGTATCTGTACTTAAATTATCAAAAAAATTTCCAATAAAAATATATTTATAGGCAGAATCTGCAATAAATGAATCACTAATTGTCACCCAATTATTTTTGTCAGAAATAATACTAACAGAGTTAATATGAGAAAAATTGTTAAGCAAATATTGTGTTGAATCATTGCTTGTAGTAAATAATATTCCTATGTTATTATTAGAACATATTGACAAATCCGAAAGAACTGCTCTAAAAGAAATGAAATATTTTGTTCCTATAGTTAATGTGTCGTTAAGTTCAGAAAAAATTATTTCTCTGAAAAGAGTATTAGGATGTGAGATATATGTATATATACCAATATACCCGTTTCCGATATTTGCACATTGATGCCCTGTCCAATTTTCAGGAATTGAAAAACCAGATGAAAAATTTGCACATCGATTATAATAATCAGGCGAAATATAATAGACAAACCAATCAACAGCTCTTTCGAGTTGAGAACCATTATCTGGGCATACAGAATACTCCTCAAAACTCGGGTTAGGCACGAGGTTTTGTGCGTAAGTTATAAGTGATGAGTTATAAGTTATAAGTGAAAGAATAATGAATAATATTTTGGTAAAGTTTTTCATTTTTGGCTGCATAAATGTACTAAAAATTTTGGCAGAATCAAAATTAAATTGGTGTTATTTAATGATTAAAATTTATTTTATTCATGGTTTTTCTCCCATAGCTTACCTTGTCCGTTATTACCGGAATTTCCCTGAGCAAATACAGGGCTTTTTGTAATACAAAGTAAAACAATAAAAATTGCCAAATACTTTGCATAAAATCTAATTTTCTGTTTCATAATGATTTAATTTTAAGATTAATAAATAATAATTTTCCCTCTAAATATTTTATCATCAATATTTACAATAAAAAAATATGTTCCTGTATTAAATAAGTTTATATCTATATTAATTTCATTTTCCGATTCCGAAAAGATAAAATTTTGTTTTCTGCCCCAAACATCATATATTTCAATACTTATTAGGTTCTTTATAACAAAGTTTGTTTTTAAAATTAAAATATCATTTGAATGATAAGGATAAATATTGTAATTGTCTTTCTGGATTTCTAAATAATTATTATTTAAAACGAGATCATTTATATAACCATCAATGTAATTTTGTAATCCCATAATTATTTTATTTGGTATAAAGATCCCTTCTTTAACAAAATCACAGGCAATTCCAATAGAGTCCGGATTATTTATTACTGCCAAATAATCGCCAAAACCAGTAAGATTGTAATAGGCTAAATAGATTTTCCCATCAGGTGCAAGTTGTATTGAATTATAAAACGAATTCATATCGGAATCAATTTCTATTTTAGATGAGATAATTGTTGAAGAAACACCACTGCTAAGATCAAATTGATAAATTTTTGCAAATGGCATAGATTCAATAGTTACATATAATTTACTGTTATTAGTTGAAAAGGATAATCCATATTCACCTCCTTCTGCTGGTAATGATATTAAATTATATATAATTCCATTGTTTTTATCAAAATTGAATAATTCTAATAGTGCTGGAGAGCCCCTATGTGTGGAAGATAGCATTTCACCATTAGGTGATATCTTTATTTGTCCAGTTGCACTTAATAAGGAACTACTACTATAAATACTACCAATGTTTGAAATTACAGGGATTGTATCAATACCAGTATTTGTTAAAAGAAAAGAATAAAACAATGAATTATTCCATCCATGAGTAATAATCCAAATATCATTTTTATTGCTGTGAAATGTAGCAGTTACTTTTTCAGTAATTGAATCTATTAACAATGTGTTTTTTTCAACAACATCACCATAGCCACCATTTTGCGAAATATCAATAATTGAAAACCTTAACCCATTTTGTAAATTATTTTCAATACAATCTGTTGTGAAAAGATAATAAATTAAACTATCATTTGGTTTTGGTACTATTAGTGCTCCTTGAGTACTACTTTGGCAACCTCCCAATCCTGTACCGTTTGGCATAATTTGATGATTCCTGTCCCAAACAGATATTCCATCAGAATAAAATAATAAATTTCCATTAACATCACTAATTGTAGTACATGATTCATCTGAACTCAATTGACCATTATTATCAACTATTGGAGTGCCGTTATTAAAATCTAATCCTGCATAATTTCCAAAAAACCAATGATAAGTTCGTTTGATGTTAGGATTGTTTTGTGCTTTTAAAAATGAAGTAAAAACTATAAGTACTACTAAAATAAATATTTTGCTTAAAGTTTTCATATCTCTAATTTACAATAAATTTTTGAGTAAATATTTGATTGTCTGAATAAATGCTTATAAAATAAATTCCTTTAATATATCTTTCTATATTTATATAATCATCTTTAAAATTATAATAAGCATCTTCTATAATTCCTTGTGAATTATATATAATCATTTTTTTAATTTTCTTATCGGGCAATTTATTTTCTATATATAAAATATTATTTGCAGGGTTTGGATATATATTAATTGATTGTGTTTGATTGCAATTGGGTTTTATTCCTGAGGGTATATCGCATTCTAAAGAATCTTCTGAAACACACACATCGTCTATATAATAATAAGCAAAACAATTGCTGATTTGGGATATGTTTGTTAAAGAATCATGAAAGAAGTTCCCTATATGTATATAGCTATAATTAGAATCTGCAATAAAAGAACCATAAATATTAACCCAAGCTGAAGTATCTGTTATTATACTATCTGAATAGATATGCGCAAAATTATTAAATATTAATTTCGTAGTATCATTATATGTCGTAAATAATATACCTAGCTTATCAGAAGCACATAAACCAAGATTTTCCGCAAAACTAACCTTAATTGAAACATAATACTTATAATTAATTTTTAATGATTCTATAAGCTGTGCATTTATTATTTCATGATAGAAATAGGGAATAATTGTAAAATCGGAGAAATAAGTATACAACCCTGTATAACCAAAACCAAAATATGGATTTTGGTTTCCAAAAGTATTCATAATACCACATTCATTATAATAATCTGGAGAATATTGAAATGTAAAATTACTATTTTGATAACTTTCCCAATTTAGTAGTCTATTTAATTGTCCCAAATTATCAGGACACTCACTATAATCCTCAAAGCTCGGGTTGGGCACGAGATTTTGTGCGTAAGTTATAAATGATGAGTTATAAGTTATAAGTGTGTTAACTGAAAGAATGAATAATATTTTGGTAAAGTTTTTCATTTTTGGCTGCATAAATGTACTAAATATTTATTTAATTTCCAAATAAAATTTGATTTATTTTTGTAATAATTAGCGTGATAGTAGGTTTTATAAGGTTTTTATAAATTTGGTTAGTTTTGTATGTTTGGGTATGCACATCTTTATTATTTGTTGAACCAACTTTTCCTATAGGTTTGTTAATATTGTTTCCATCAATTTTCCAATTGACACCTTGCGAAAACATAAA
>JBDRPR010000471.1:0-15669 GCA_043826845.1 Bacteroidota bacterium | reverse complement strand
ACCATATTTCTGTTATCTGAGGATTCACTTTTCAGGTAATCGAAAAAATCATAAAAATCCTCATCAGAAGCTTTTTTATCAGAAACTACAATTTTTGCCATTAAAACAAACCCTGCCCGCTTAACAAATTCTTCAGGCCTTGTGCACCACTCAAGTGCTTTTGCTTTGGCCATCGGTGATAAACCAAAATAATTCATGATTAACTGGTCACAGATATCCCATGAATACAAATCAAGAACCCATGATTCCATTAATTGATTATCTATTTTTGCTTTGTCGGCAATCATTGTTGCTAATAATTTTGCTTCATGAATTTCATATTTCCATAGCTCCTCTGCTAGTTTATGATCTGTGCCAATCTTTTTTGCAAGACCCCTAAGATCAGGAATTTTTATACCATAAAGTTTTCCCCTTCCTCCTACTCCAAAACGCATCATTCCTTCAGCATTATGTTTATTTTCACGCTGTTTAAAAAAATCTAATATCTCTATAATCTCCATAACCTGTTATCTTTTGAAATTTGAAATTAATTACGGGAGCAATTTACAAAGAAAGTTTTTTAATTAAAAAAAAATCCCTTCATTTTCAACGACAAAAATAAAAACTTAGGAAACTTTTTATATTATTTTTGTTTCCTTAGGTTTTTCATTTTATCTTTGCGACATGGAAACAGAATTATTAAGTATTATAAGTCGGGTTTTTGATCTCTTTCAAAAATATGGTATTAAAAGTGTTACGATGGATGATATTGCTAAAGAACTGGGTATTTCTAAAAAAACATTGTACCAGCATTTTACTGATAAAAAGGATTTAGTATCCAAAATAGCTGATTATAAAATCGAATTTTCAATTGAGCACAATAAACTTCTTGCAGAAACAAAAATGAACGCTGTCGAAGAGCTTGTTTTTGTGTACCGGTTTTTAAATAAAATGCTTAAGGATCATAATCCTTCTATGATGTATGATTTAAAAAAATACTATCCTGATGTATTTGAAAAAATGCAAAAAGTAAGAAGAGATATGATCTATCAAGGTATGATGCACAATCTTGAAAAAGGTCAAAAAGAAGGATTTTTCAGATCAGATTTTAATTGTGAAATTATTGCAAAACTTCATGTTTTCAGGATTGAAAATATTGTTGATACTGATTTATTTACAAAATCAGACTTCGAATCATCAGATGTTTTCAGGGAGATGTTTCTATATCATTTACATGGAATTGCAACAGAAAAAGGAAAAAAGTATTTAAAAGAAAAATTGAATATGTTAAAACCTGAATAAAATGGGGAAAATATTTTTATTAATAATCCTGCTTGATTTATTTGCAATTAATCTATTTACGCAGGAAACAACCGAACCAAAATTACAAAGTTTGTCATTAAAGCAAGCATGTGATTTTGCCTTAGAGAATAATCCCAACATTATAAATGCCAGACTTGATTTACTAATTGCAAAGAAGAAAGTTTGGGAGACAACCACAATTGGTCTGCCTCAGGTGAACAGCACAATAAATTACAATAATTATCTTGATATTGCAACCCAGCTAATTCCAGGTGAGTTTTTTGGCATGCCTGCAGGTACATATGCAGAAGTGCAGTTTGGAACAAAACATAATGCAAATGCAAGCATCACTGCCACACAACTGATTTTCAGCGGAGAATATATTGTTGGGTTACAGGCCGCTAAAGTATATAAGCAATTATCCGAAAACAATTTATTAAAAAACCAGAACGATGTTAGAGAATCAATTACTCAAACTTATTATTTGATATTGCTGGCCGAAGAAAATAAAAAAATTCTGGAAAAAAGTCTTATCAATACTAAACAAATTCATTCCGATCTGGTTAAAACCTTTCAGGCAGGGTTTATTGATGAGACAAATGCAGACCAGCTTAAACTCACATATATTAATATCGAAAATTCAATTAGAGCTATAGAAAGGCAAAAAGATCTGGCAATCGAATTATTGAAACTATATCTAGGTTTCTCTGTAGAGGATAAAATTGAACTTACAGATAATATTGAATCACTGTTTAGTGGCATTGAAGTAAATTCATTAGTTGAAAAACCTTTTGTGATTGAAAATCATATTGATTATAAATTACTCAACACTCAGGAAAAATTATCTAATCTCGATGTAAAAAGGTATAAGGCTAGTTTGTTACCGACTTTCTCTGCGTTTTTCACTCATCAGCAAAATGCCATGAGAAATGACTTCAACTTCTTTGATAACAGTGAAAAATGGTTTCCCACGACTATAATCGGAGGGTCATTAAATATTCCAATATTTGGAAGCGGCATGAAACTTTCAAAAATTCAACAGGCCAGACTTTCACTTGAAAAAACCATACATACAAAAGACATGCTTGCCCAAAGCCTGGAAATTGGAGTTATACAGGCAAAATCAGATCTAATTACAAGCTATGATAAGTACAATAATCTTAAAGAGAACCTTGATTTATCAGAAAAAATTTATAATCAATATTTGAAAAAATTTAAAGAAGGGACAGTTTCTGGGATAGAGTTAACTCAATCTCAAAATCAATATCTCTCAACTCAAAGCAGTTATATTGGAGCAATGGTAGAAATGCTCAACGCAAAAAATAAACTTGATAAAGCATTAAATAATTATTAAATAGTACCAAAATGACAAAATACATTTTTATCATAGGGTTTGTATTAACAGGAATTTTATTTGTTTCCTGTGGGGGTTCTAAAAGCGAAGAACAGGAAGATTCTCAGAATTATGCAACTTCTGTGAGAATAAAAACAATAGGATATGAATTATTTGACCATTATATTGAAGTGACCGGATCAGTGGAAGCTATCAATGATGCTTTTATCAGTCCTCAAATGAATGGGCAGATAAAAAAAATATATGTGAACGAAGGTGATTATGTAAAACAAGGACAAATATTGGCAATTTTAAATACCGAAGTTACTCAGAAAAGCATAGAAGAAATAAAAACAGGTCTTGAACTGGCTACCACAACCTTTGAGAAACAAAAAGAATTATGGGATCAGGGAATTGGTTCAGAACTTCAGTTTCTGCAAACTAAAAATCAGAAAGAACAATTGGAAAAGCGGCTTGAAACTCTTGAAGCACAGCTCCGTATGTCAACTATTTCTGCTCCCTTTGATGGTATTGTTGACAATATTATGCAGAAAGAAGGTGAGCTGGGTGTTCCTGGGATGCAAATGATTCAACTCATAAATCTTTCCAGATTAAAAATCAATGCTGATGTATCTGAAACATATTTATCAAAAATTAATAAAGGTGATACCGTTAAAGTTGAGTTCCCAGCATATCCTGAAATTCAATTATATGTTCCTGTTAACAGGACAGGTAATGTAGTGAAACAGGGAAACAGAACTTTTGAAATTGAATTAAAATTGAACAATATCGAAAATAAACTCAAACCAAATATTATATCTGTTTTACATATAAAAGATTACACTCAAGACTCTGCCTTTGTTGTACCATCAATAATTGTTAAAAACGATTTGAAAGGGAATTTCCTTTTTATTGTTGAGCAAAATGATAGTACTGCTACAGCTAAAAAAGTCTATGTTAAGACTGGAAAATCTTACAAGGATAAAACAGAAATTACTGAAGGCTTAGTATTTAATAATAAAGTTATTACAGCGGGATATAATATTGTATCCAACGGTTCAGAAATTGAAATAATTAATTAATCCGTCTGGGTAAAAAAGAGTTTTAAAATGGAAATCAAAGATAATAGCGAAAAAATTACACGTGAATTTAAAATCACAACTTTTGCATTAAAAAATAAAACATCAGTCTATTTACTGACAGTTGTTATCATTTTATTTGGCTTATATTCATACAGATCACTCCCAAAAGAATTATTTCCCGAGATGGAGTTGCCATATATTATGATTCAGACAATATATCCCGGCAATCCTCCTATAGATATTGAAAATTTTATTACCCGTCAGATAGAGAAAGAAGTGGAAAGCATAAAAGGCATCAAAGTAATTAAATCTACTTCATCTCAGGGTGCATCAAGCATTTTTATTGAATTTAATCCCAATATAAAAATTAAACAGGCCCTTCAGGATGTAAAG
The DNA here is from genome assembly GCA_043826845.1 of Bacteroidota bacterium. GTDB lineage: Bacteria > Bacteroidota > Bacteroidia > Bacteroidales > CAYTAU01 > JBDRPR01. Next base: position 11,580 of record JBDRPR010000471.1, on the reverse strand, counting down.
GATGCGGTTGACAAGGCTAAAAATGAATTACCAAATGACTTGCCTGCCGACCCTATGGTAATGGATATTGATTTTTCTGAATTTCCAATACTAAATATTAATATTTCGGGAGATTACAGCATAGATGAGTTGCGCGGTTTTGCTGAGATTATTGAAGATCAGGCTGAATCAATTCCTGAAATTTCAAAAGTCAATATTCAAGGTGTAAATGAGCGTGAAATAAAAATTCAACTTGATCCGCATAAGATGAATGCTTTCAAAATTAGTTTTACTGATATTGAGAACGCTGTGGCATTTGAAAATATGTCAGTTTCAGGAGGTGAAATAAAACTTGGCGATACAAGAAGGTCATTAAGAACAGTAGGCGAATTTAAAACAATAATGGAAATTGAAGATATCATAGTAAAGCATGAAGATGATGATATTGTTTATTTAAAAGATGTAGGTGACGTAATAGATGGTTATCAGGAATCTACAAGTATTGCAAGATTAAATGATCAACCGGTTGTATCAGTTCAGGTAATAAAAAAAGGTGGTGAAAATTTGCTGGTGGCAACAAAGCAAATTGAAGAAATGCTCAGTAAAATTAAAAATCATCATTTAATTCCTGAAGATTTAAAAATATCAATAACCAATGACCAGTCGGATATGGTCAAAATGCAACTCAGCAATTTAGAGAATAGCATGGTTATGAGTATTGTATTTGTTGTACTTATATTGTTTTTCTTTCTGGGCACAAGGGATGCTTTAATTGTAGGTCTTGCAATTCCGCTATCAATGTTCATGTCATTTATTATATTAAACATGATCGATTACAGAATAAATATGATTGTATTATTTTCATTAATTCTGGCGCTGGGAATGCTTGTTGACAATGCTATTGTTGTTGTGGAAAATATCCACAGGTTTCAAAGTCTGGGGCATTCTACGTTTAATTCTTCAAAAAAAGCAGTAGGAGAAATTGCCGGTCCTATTATTTCCTCAACAGCTACGACACTTGCTGCATTCGTACCTCTCGCTTTCTGGAAAGATACGATCGGGCAATTCATGAAATTTCTTCCAATTACTCTGATTATTGTACTGACTTCTTCACTATTTGTTGCATTGATTATTACTCCTGTATTATCCTCTTCATTCGGAAAAGCAGGTAATGAATCAAATCCCAGAAGAAAAAGAACCTTTATAATTATTGCAGGCTTAATTGCAATATCATCGATTGCCTATGGCTTTGGTGCTTATACAATTGCAAACCTGATTATTATTATAGTTGTAATATTATTGCTTAATATGCTGATATTTGCAAAAATCGGCAAATGGTTTCAATATGTGCTTTTAGTCAAACTTGAAAATGCATATTTAAGACTACTTAGATTTTCTTTAAGAAAAAAGAATCCTGTTCTATTGTTATTATTTATTTTTGCTTTATTAATTGGAACTTCCGGATTTTATTTTGGAGTACGATCCCCAAAAATTGAATTTTTTCCATCCAATGACCCTAAATATATTAATTTAATTACTGAACTCCCTATTGGTACTGATATCGGTGCCACTAATGAATTTATGCTCCAACTTGAAAAAGATATTAAAGTATTTATCGGTAAAGACATGAAAGTTGTTAATTCTATTCTTACAAATGTTGGAGAAGGAGCGAAAGGGGAAAGGGATAACAGTACCCCCGGCTCAAACAAAGCTATGGTTACCATCACTTTTGCGGAATATGCAGAACGTGGAGGTATAAGTACATCAAAAATTCAACGGGAGCTGAGTGAAAATTTGAAAAATAAATACGCCGGAGTCATTTTTTCTGTTGAACAAAACAAAATGGGTCCTCCCTCATCAGGAAAAGCTATTAATATTGAGTTGACCGGATCAGATTATGATAAACTTATAAATATTTCAGATACGCTACAATACATTATCGAAGAGAGCGACATACAGGGTATCGAAGGTATTAAAATGGATCTTGTAATAGGAAAGCCAGAAATGATCGTAAGTATAAACCGTGACAAGGCAAGAAGGTTTGGACTTTCAACAGGACAAATTGCATCAACATTGCGTACCGCTTTGTATGGGAAAGAAATATCTGATTTTAAAGTCGGCGAAGATGAATATCCAATTCAGTTAAGATTGATGGACAAATACAGATATGATGTTTCAGCCCTTATGAATCAGCGCATTACATTCAGAAATACTAAAGGTAAAATGGTTCAGGTGCCTATTTCTTCTGTTGCTGATTATGAATATAGTACAACATACGATGCAGTAAAGAGGCAGGATCTTGATAGAGTAATAACACTTTCTTCAAATGCAATAAAAGGATATAATGCAAATGAAATAATTCAGCAGATAACTGATTTACTTGCTGATTACAATATGCCTGAAGGTTATTCATATAAATTCACAGGAGAACAACAGGATATGCAGGAATCTATGGAATTTCTTTCAACTGCTATGCTGATAGCAATGGCATTAATTATTCTTATTCTAGTTTCTCAGTTTAATTCTATTGCCAAACCAATAATAATTGCTTCAAGTGTTCTATTCAGTACAATTGGAGTATTCGGTGGTTTGGGCATATTTAACATGAGCTTTATAGTAGTTATGACAGGTGTAGGAATTGTTTCCCTTGCTGGTGTCGCTGTAAATAATGCAATAGTTCTAATTGATTATATTGACTTGTTAAAAAAGCGTAAAAAAGAAGAACTTGGACTCGATGAAAATGAGAACTTATCCATTGATAATATTTCAGATTGCATTGTAACAGCAGGAAAAACACGACTCAGACCAGTACTCCTGACAGCAATTACAACTATACTAGGTCTTCTACCCATGGCGATTGGTGTAAATATAAACTTTGCAACTCTTTTATCTGACTTTGACCCCCAATTCTCAATTGGGGGAGATATGACGATGATATGGGCTCCTATTTCATGGACGATAATCTTCGGACTTACTTTTGCGACATTTCTGACATTGGTTATTGTTCCTACCATGTACAAACTTGCAAACAAATTAAAACTTTCAGTGTTACTAATAGTTAAGAGGAAATAGAATGTTCTTTTCAGAGTACAATTTTATAAATATTGATTATATCTGTCATAATATATAAAATCCTATTAAAATTAAATGGCAAATTATAGATATTTTAGTTTGGGAATTCATTTTTTTCTTCATAAAAAAAACAGTTCGAGATTTTGAAAAAACTGAAATTGTCTTATCTTTGTTTAAATATTTGAAAATTCAGAAAATTTATCTGAAAATAATTAAACTTTCAGCATATGTTAAAAATTATTACCAGCTTGTTAATATTCGTTGGATTGACAGTTGCAAGCATGGCCCAACTCAATCTTTCTTTTACTACAACTCAACCAACATGCTATGGATTCAACGATGGTTCAATTGATCTTACTGTTTCGGGAGATACTTTACCATATACCGTTGAATGGTATAACAACAGCGCTTTAATTTCAAATCTGGAAGATTTATCAAATCTTTATGCAGGACAATACATTGTTGTAGTAACTGACAGTATAGGTTCCAATGCTTCTGATACGGTAAATTTAAATAATACATATCAGATAACTACAGTTGACACGATTGCTGACGCTCTGTGTTATTCTTCAGCCGGAACAATAAACATTACACCACAAAATGGTTTCGGTTTTTATACTGGAATTTTATATCCTCAAAAATGGGATCCGTATCAGCAGTTATGGTTGCTAGACAGTGCAGGGGTAGATACTTTAAATACAAATGTAGATACATTAAATTTTCTATGGAGTGTGGTTGCAGGCCGATATTCGATTTATATTACTGATAATACAGGCTCAACCTGTTTTATTGAAAAAACAATAGAAATACATCAGCCCTCCTCCCCTGTTACATTTAATAAAACTTTTTACCATAATATTTGTAAAGACGATAGCTCAGGTTGGATAAAGGTAGTTCCAGATGGAGGGACTCCACCATATACTTATTCTTGGTCTGTCGGCTCCTCATTAAATCAAATAAGCGACCTTAAAGCCGGATTATATACTGTAACCGTATCAGATTCTAAAGGTTGCCGAAAAACAGAAACGATAGCAATTAATGAACCTTTTCAACCGATTATTCTTATCGCTGATACTTTAGATGTTTCCTGCAGAGATAATAAAGATGGGGAAATTTCGATTATGGACATTGAAAATGCCAAATCACCATATACATATACATGGTCAACAGGAACTACAGATAACTTTATTAACGAACTTGATTCAGGATTGTATAGCATTACAGTTACAGATGCTAACAATTGCCGTGCTTTAAGGGATTTTCACATCGGGATGAAAGATTGCGATTGTATCACCATTTATAATGTTATTACTCCTGATGGAAATGGGAAGAATGACACCTGGGAAATTAAAAATATACAATTGTATCCACAAGCCAAAGTAAAAGTTTTTAACAGATGGGGAACACTGGTATATTCGTCAACCAACGGTTACGATAATTCATGGGATGGAAAATACAACGGTAGTTTGCTTGATAGCGGAGATTATTATTATATAGTAATTCTTAATTCAAGAGATTATCCTCCCTATACCGGACCATTAAAAATTTTAAAATAGCACTTTGCCATGAAAAACACAAAACATAAAAAGATGAGAAAACCGGTTTTTTTGTTTATTGCAATTTCGTTGATTTATATATCAAATACAGAGGCTCAGCAAATAAGTTCATACCAGATGTTTCACATGAATCAATATTTGCAGAGTCCGGCTGCAGCAGGTACAAAACCATATGTTTTTCTAAGTACAAGTTATATGCAAAACTGGTCGGGAATAAAAGGAGCTCCCAATGTTCAATCGGTATCGGTTCATTCGCTTATATCTGAAAGAGTGGGTTTAGGCGGAAAGATGTTTTATGAAAATACCGGTTTGAGCGGTCAATTTGGTGCTGAAATCACTTATGCTTATCACATACCAATTGGCAGTGGAGGCACAAAGCTTTCTTTGGGACTGTCAGGGATACTTTCACAATATAGTCTGCACAAAGATGAATTTATAATTGCAGATGCAGATGACGAAGCAATTAATAATGCTGAAAACGACATTATTGTCCCTGATGCAGCATTTGGATTTTCTATTTACAAGCCGAATAAATTTTTTATAAATTACGGAGCATATCAATTACTCAACCGACAAGTAAATTTTTTAAATAACGACAATATAGACAACCTGAGAGTACGTCATCATTTCTTAAATGCCGGATGTTTTTTTGCTGCAGGTGAAAAGCTAAAATTAGAACCCTCTGTGATGTTAAAGTTGAATGAAAAAGGAATATTTCAGGCAGATTTAGGAATAAAATCTATTATCGCCGATTTGCTTGCTTTGGGAGTTTATTACCGTACAGGTGAAGCTGTTTTACCTTTTATCGGAGTAGATACAAAACATCTTGTTTTTGGGTATTCGTACGGAATTATTTTAGGTGATATTAAAAATTATTCGGTAGGATCGCATGAGATCATGCTCATTTTAAAAATCAATAATTCAAAATCAGATTTATAAATGATACGAATGGTTGGTATAGCGTTATTATTATTGGTAAACCAAATACTATTGGCCATTAATGACACATTACTTATTGTTTCTGTTTCTGAAGTAAATACACAATATGATGATTATGCTCCTTCCTTTATCGATTCAAACATTATGATTTTTACTTCGTCTCAGCCCAACCTGATTGCAGAAAAAGTAATGGTCAATAATCATAATCTGTTTATCAGCAAAAAAGAAAATGAAAACTGGAACACACCAAAATTTATTTCGTATCAGGCTAATTCAGATAATCATGAAACATCTGCAGGTATTTCGGCTGATCGAAAAATCTTATTTATTTATAAATCATTTTACGGAGGAGATCTATACTCCTCAGATATTGATGGACTAATTTTAAGTCCTCCCAAAAAACTGCATATTAACACCCTATATCATGAATCATCGGCATGTTTATGCAATGGTAATTTGTTTTTTGTAAGCGACAGACCTGGAGGAAAAGGCGGACATGATATTTACTATTGCACACAAAATGAAAACGGGAAGTTGTCAGAGCCATTAAACCTGGAAGTTTTAAATAGCGATCAAGATGAAAATTACCTATATATTACAGATGACGGAAGTACACTTTATTTTAGCTCAAAGGGACACAATTCCACAGGAGGATATGATATTTTCAAATCAATAAAAAAAACTGATGGTCAATGGTCCTCACCCGAAAGTATCGGAGCACTGATAAATACAATATACGATGAAATTTGTTTTACCCAAGATATTTCAGGTAAAATCTATTTTTCATCTGATCGTCCAGATGAAAATAACAAAGGATATAATATCTATGCCTGTATCGAGATAAAAACACAAGTTATTATACCTGATGTTGTAGCAGTTGATTCGATCAATGATGATGAAATAGATGAATTAAATATTAATACTCTTACTGAAATAGATGCTGATATAAACATAAATAGAGATACGACAAATATTATTACAATTGAAACTTTCGTATTAGATAAGTCGCTTGAAGAAATTAAAGAAAAAATCGGTTTTGAAGTAAAATATTGCAGAGTTCAGGTAGGTGCTTTTTCTACTATTGAATCAATCACTGAATTTGCCAAACGATTTCCATTGCTGGGGGACAAGGTTATAATGATAAATAATAAAAAATATAACCGTTTTCTTATGCGCGAAACGTTTGAAAGTATAGATAGTGCGGCTGTGCTTCAGCAAAAGTGTTTAAAGGAATATCATAGTGTTCCCGACACATTTATTGGTGTTTATGATGGCTTTGGAAAACGGGTAATTATCTATTTTGACCTTGAAAAAAATTCGTATTTAATGTTACCTCCTGAACAACAAAATACTGATGAATCTTATTATTAACTGATGTTACGCAAAAGCAATATAAAGAAGATTCCTCACTTTGTTCGGAATGAAACGTAGTGAAATGAGGAATCTTAAAAAATGTAAATATGTTATTTTGCGTAACATCAGTTATTAAATCATAATGTTAATAAATCTGCTTATTTAAATTATGATTTGTTCCATTAAAATCGCAATACTCACAAACATCTGTAACTTCGCTTGCTGATTTTGTTGAATTTTCAATTTTGCTGCTACTATTCAAATTTTAATCCGTCTTACAAGATAGTATTTCAATTTTCGACGACATCATAAACATCTTTCCAACTTATATTTGCAAATTATTTTACAACAAAAAGAATACACGAATTGAATATATTAAAATATAAATATTGTTAATAACGGCAAATAATGTGGATTATAAAGTCGAAATAATGAAAAATGTTGTATTTTTGTATTAAATCTAAAAGCATTATTTATGAGACAATTTCTACTTTACACTTTTCTTTTTGCTTTTATTTCACTTATCAACATAAACTTATATTCACAATGCACACCTGATCCGAGTTGTGTTGATGCAGGGAATCCCGGTGAAATATGCCCATTGGATCTCCCAAACGGTACTGTAGGGGTACCATATTCTGAAACTGTGACAATATTACCTCCTCCAACTGCAACTATTTCAGGTTATAGAACAGTTACGATTTTTAAAATTGTCATTACCGGGGTTGAAAATTTGCCTCCCGGAATCACATATACTGCAAATGCTACAGATATGTTTCCAGGGACAGCTTATTGCGTTTTATTAAGTGGAACTCCCACCACTGCAGGGGTTTACCCGCTTACTATAAAAGTAATGCCTTATATATCTGTATTGGGAAATCCTGTGCAGACAGTCGAACAAGTTGATGACACTTCTCTGGCTATAACAATTAATAGTTCAAATGGATTATATGATGTGAAATCGAAAACTTTTCAGATTATTAATATTTCCAGAAATCCTTTTTCCGACTATACTCAGGTAGGATTTTATACCCCAAAATCACAGAAAGTATCATTAAAAGTATATAATGTGCTTGGTAATGAAATTTATTTCGAAAATAAGACTTCCTCAACAGGTATAAATTATTTTGATTTTACAGGAAATAGCCTTAATAAAGGTGTCTATATTTTATCCATTACAAACGGAGAAAAAATATTTACAAAGCAAATTATTAAGCGATAAACTATTCTATTTGTCAGGGAGTGTTTTTGTTTTGATTTTCATTCAAATCTATTAAATCATTATTCAGTATATCATTTTCTTTTTTAGGATTTGAATCAATCCTTTGATCTATTTTTTCCATTTCAGAATCAAATTTAGTATGCTTATATACTTTTGTAAATATTACAGGATCTTTTGATATTAATATCACTAAAGCGGAACATATAACAATACTGATTAAAACAACAGCAAATCCAAGGTCCTGAATTTTATCTCCATCAATCAAACCGCACTGAAAAGGCAGAGATGCCAGAACAGCAGCAACAAGACCTTTCGGAGACATTATAGATGTAATAGCAACATCCCTTAATGTAGTTCCTTTCTTAGATAGTATTCTAATAGTAAATGGCCTGGTTAAAATAATCAGAGTCACAATTATAAGTGCAACAATATACGTCCACAGGCTACTGAATTCGATACAAATACCAATATAAACAAAAAAGTAAGTCTGTAAAACAAATACTATTTCACCGAAGAAGTTTTTTTCATGATCATTTAGTCCCACAAAAGGAGGCACTTTCATCGCTCTTTTTACAAGTTTTATATTATTCAAAGCTTCACTATTACCCAGAATAATACCAAAACTTAATGCAGAAATTCCTCCGTTAAAGCCTAATGATTCAACAATTCCATACAGAACAAAAACTATTGCAAATGAAGTAAACATAGAATTTTTCAATCCTCTGATCTTTTTCAAAAATACAGCCCAAATAAACCCTCCAGCCAGGCCAATAATCAACGCGAATAAGAATGATTTCCACATAATTGAGAATACACCACCTATATTGAGAGCACCAAGTTTCATCCCTTCAAGTACAGCAAGTCCGACAACAAGACAGAGAACATCACTTAAAGCTGATTCCAAATAAAGAAGTGACTGACTTTTATTTGATAATTGTAATTGTTTAACCATTGGTATAACGACTGCCGAAGAAGTTCCTCCAATAATTGCCCCAAGAAAAACTGATCCTAACCAGTTTATCCTTAATAAGAAGTTTGCAAGTAAAGCAGCAAGGATAAAAGTAACAAGAAAATTTATGACCGTTATAAGAGTAGCCCCACCAATTGTTCTTCCTATCTCTTTAAACTTCAGACCAATTCCGCTTTCAAATAAAATAATTATAAGAGTAATTGTTGTGAAAACAGAGCCAAATTCACCAAACATTGATTTATCAATCCAACCACCAATAGGACCTACAATTAAGCCAATTATGAACAATAAAAGAACATTAGGAATTTTTGTATAACTAAACAGGGCATTAAAAATATGAGATGATAAAATTAATAATCCTAATAAAATAACTATGTGATATATTTCCATATAAAAATTGTATGAAAGAACCTGATAACTACTGTTGTTCCATGAGTTCCTTACTTGTTTTTGCGCCTTTCGAGATCAAAAATTTTTTTACTTCAAAATCAATGGTAATATCAAGTATTGTTCTTGCATTAACATTTTTTGAATTCACATCTGCCCCATTTTCAATCAAATATTTCACCATTTTAAGATTCCCGTCTTTGGCAGCCCAGGCAAGTGCAGTCATACCAGTTATATCTGGAATATTAACATCTGCACCTTTTTTAATTAGGTAATCGGCTATTTCGAACTGATTATTACTCAATGCAACCTGAAAGGGTGTTGAACCTACATTTACAGCCAAATTAACATTTGCTCCATTTTCGACGAGATATTTAACCATGTCGGCATGTCCGTATTTTGCAGCATACGCCAGAGCTGTCCATCGTGCTTTATTTTTTGCATTAACACTTACACCGCTTTTAATGTATTTAATTACTTTACCGGTCTCGCCCTTGGCTGCTGCCGTGACCATAGCGTCTTCTTTTTCGCCAGCAATTATACATGATGCAGAAACCATGAAACAAACTGTCAAAATAAAATAATTCAAATTCTTCATAATAAAAATGGTTTATTGATTTGCTAATTTTTTAAAGTCTTTTAACATAAATCCGTCAGGATTATTATCATCAATCATGTGAAAATGGAAATAATACAATTTAGAATCATTAGCTCCCATCAATACTTTAAAACAACGAGCCTTTGTTTTAGTACCTTCGGGTCCTACTTTATGTAAAAACACAACATCGTCATTTTCATTTTCAATAGCTTCCTGAACATCTTCTCTTGTGACAAATTTTATTTTATACGGATAAACTTTTTTGATTTTTTCTTCCGAATCAGCATCCGAGGCCATTTCATCCTCGATCAGATATAAAGTTTTGTCTTTAATGCTACTAATATTTTTATTATAATGAGTAATAATATTGTCTCTGTTTAATTCAGGATTTTCTTTAGTCAATGATACATGATTTTGTATAAAATTAATTATAGATCCTATTTTATAAACATAATTTTCTTCGTCAACACCATAATAACACAATGGAACGGCACACAATTGAGGCATATCAGTAATGTTTTTATAATTTCCACCTAATGAAAGACATAAAAATTCATACTGTGCCTGAGTTTTATCATTATCAAAATATACTTTATCAATAGTTAAAAAACTACATTTTTCATCTTTTCGCTTTTCATCAAATTCAGGGAGAGTAATAAACTCGAATTCTGTGAGTTTCCATGTTCTCTTAACACAATTCTGAATTTCTATATTATACTCTGACATAGGGTTATCATCTGTCACAACATAAGTTTTAGTATTAAAAAATGCTTTTATTTGTTCCTGATTAGCAACTTCTTTCTGCGCATAGGAAGAAATACAATAAAATATTATAACAAGAACAAATCTTAACTTACTCATATTCTGACTATTTTATTTAAATATAAAGGATTACGTTCATTGAATTTTCTCACATATAAAAATAGTAATTTCTTTTTTTTTCCCTTCTTTAATTCGTTAAATTCGTCAAATAATTCAACATCACGCATAAAAATTGTCTCTAAATTTTGCCATGAGTAATCTATCACTTTCCCTGTTTCAAAATCGACAACATATTGTCTCAATTCATTTGTTTCGATAGTCGGATTAATAGGTGAATAATATGAATTATAAAAAAACGGATCAGGCATTCTCTCATGAAGCACGGTAACATCAGAAACAAAATGACAAATACTTCCGATCATTGGAATTCTGTTAAAATATTTATTATAATTTATATATAATGTTCCACTTCGACAATAACCCCATAATTTCCGGCTATCAATTTCTTTTTTCACAGCAAAATCGTCATAAAAATAAATTTTATTTTGTTGTGTTACTTTGTCAAAAAAATCAAAATCATTTGGATCAAACTCCGAAATTATGCTTTCAGGTTTCAAAGGTTTATTGGATGAAACCTGATCGAACGAGATATAAAATCCATCATTAAAGACATAATCATCTGAATACCTGACCAAATCAGTGGTATCCTTTTGGGATATGATATGATTAGTGATAAAAAATA
>JBDRPR010000470.1:0-22843 GCA_043826845.1 Bacteroidota bacterium | reverse complement strand
GATTTTTTATTTTAAATGCGCAATATATCAGGATATATTTTAATATTTTTTATAATTCTCAATGGAAGTTCCGGTTTTTCGCAATATGAAGAACTAGGAGCTCCGTTAATTAAAAATATTCTTCCAAAAGAATATGGTTATGAAAGCCAGAATTTTTCAATTGTTCAAGATTATAGAGGAATATTATATTTTGGAAATCTAAACGGGGTATTGGAGTTTGACAGCAAGTTTTGGAAATTAATCAGTGTAAAAGGTATTCCACGTTTAGCATATAGTAGCGACAGTATAGTCTATGTTGGTGGTTATAATGAGTTTGGATTTCTTGGGTCAGATGAGATTGGGAATACACAGTATTTTTCTTTAATGAAAAAATACAAGCCTCGTGAATCGCAAATAGGACATGTTAGTAATGTTATTTCATTAGCAAATGAGATAATTTTTTGTACAGATAAGGCTATTTATAAATGGAATAAGGAAGTTATTGTAATGATTGATTCCAGTTCTGGTCCATTTTCGCTTTTTAAAGTAGATGATAAAATAATAATGCACAAGCAATCGGTCGGTTTATTGTCATACGTATATAATCATTTTGATACTTTGCCGAATGATGATTTTTTTAAAAATATTGAGATTAAGGAGATTCTATCATTTTCGGATAGTAAATTACTTATAAGAACTAAAAATCCCGATGCCTTTTATATTTATGATTATAAAACCGTTACCCCGTTTTTTACGCAGGCAGATAAGTATTTAAAAACCAATATTATAACAAGAGGGGTGGTTATTTCAAATGGCTTTTATGTTTTTGGGACTGAACGTTGTGGCATATATATTTTTGATAAAAACGGTAACTTTGTATGCAATGTAAACAAAGAAACAGGATTAAACGATGATCAGGTAAATGACATTTTTGTTGATCGCTCAAACAATTTATGGTTGGCTTTAAATAATGGACTTGCCAGAATTGAATATCCTTCTCCGTATTCATATTTTAGTAAAAAATCAGGCATTAATGGTGGAATTTCTGCTGTTATCAGACATGATAAAATCCTATATGTGGCTACTACTCAGGGATTATATTATTTAAAAAATGAACCTATAGCTTATGATGAAGTAAATTCATGTCCAGTCTCGACTTCTTTTAGTTATATAAAAGGTATTCAAGCCGAATGCAATAAACTTATTTCCTTAAATGGTCAGCTACTTCTTACTACAAATGATGGGGTTTATCAAATCAGTAATTTTGCATTATGTAAAATCTCAGGAGGATTACTTGAGACGATAGTTCAATCAAAAATACACTCTGAAATCATATACTTTGCAAAAGAGCATGGACTTGGAATTGTACAGTATAAAAATAATGAATATAAAGAAATAGGAGACTTGAAAAAATTAAACAGGCACATAAGAACAATTGCTGAGCAGGAAGACGGAACATTATGGCTGGGCACTGATTATAACGGAGTTTTTATGGTAGATTTTTCAAGAGGTATTGATCTGGATGCTGATGTGTTTCAATTTAAAGAATCTTTTGGTTTACCGGCAGACCATGGTTGGATTGATGTGTATTCCACCGAAAACGGGATTTTGTTTTCGACTCAAAAAGGGGTACTAAGATTTGATTTTAATGCAATGAGTTTTATTTATGATACTCTTATTGGATTAGAATTTTTTAATACAGACAGGTGGTTATATCCGATAGTAGAAGACGTTCATAAAAATCTGTGGTTTAGTTCAGGTGTTAAGGATAATTTTAAAAAAAATACAAGTGTTGGATATTATCAGGGTGAAAATCAAAAATATAAATTAATTTCCAATGAATTCAATATTTTTAAAGATTTCACAATAGAAGAGATATATCCTGATACTGATGGAATTATTTGGATGGGGGGATTTGACGGTCTTATAAGATATAATAGTAATAATGAAAGGAAGACGGATTTCAATCTTAAAACATTAATAAGAAAAATAACAATAAAGAAAGACTCTGTTGTATATTTAGGTGCTGACCATGCAGGATTGCTTAATGATACAGTTTCGTCTGTATTCCAGCATGATTTGAATAATATACATTTCGAATTTGTTGCTCCAAGTTATGAAAATAGTGATGAAGTTCTTTATCAGTATTATCTTGAAGGCTTTGATAAAACATGGTCTGAATGGGCACCTGAAAATAGTCGTGATTATACTAATTTATCAGGAGGAAAATATATATTTCATGTCAGAGCAAAAGACATCTTTGAAAATTTTTGTGAGGAAGCTGTTTTTCCATTTCATATTGAATTGCCTATATACAGAAAATGGTATGCAATATTGATATATTTGATTGTAGCAGCTGCATTTGTAATTATGATATTACGGTGGAGAGAATATTTATTTGCTCAGGAACGTGTTCAGCTTGAAAAAGTAATAGCCGAAAAAACTGAAGAAATAGTTAAACAGAAAGAGCGGGCTGAACAATTAATTGCTAATATCTTACCTCCAGATACAGCGAGGGAATTGCAGTCAAAGGGTAGGGCTACCAGAAAAAAATATAAAATGGTAACTGTTTTGTTTTCAGACATACAGGGTTTTACAAAGATTGCAGAGCATATGAATCCCGAAAAACTACTCGATGAACTTGATAAATTCTTTTATCAATTTGATCTTGTTGTAGAAAAGATGAACATCGAAAAAATAAAAACTATTGGCGATGCATATATGTGTGCTGGAGGTATTCCTATAAAAAACAGAACAAATCCAATTGATGTTGTTCTCTCTGCAATTATAATGCGTCAACACATGAAAAGGCTGAGAGATGAGTCTGAAAATGATTGGGATATACGGATTGGAATACATACAGGCCCTGTAATCGCCGGAGTAGTTGGCAGCAAAAAATTCACTTATGACATTTGGGGCGATACAGTAAACATTGCCAGTCGAATGGAATCATCAGGAAGTATTGGAGAAATAAATATATCTGAAACAACTTATGAGTTAGTAAAAACATTTTTTGAATGTGAACCAAGAGGCAAAATTCCCGTTAAGTACAAGGGAGATATAAACATGTATTTTGTTAAAGGAATAAAAGCAGAATTATCTGTTAATGGAAAAAGCGAAGAACCCAATGAATTTTTCCATAGAAAACTCCAGCTTATCCGCTATGATGATTTGGAAGAATTAATAATGCACAGATTGGAAAAAGGACTGCCGTCAAATCTATATTATCATAATTTGAAGCACACAATTGATGTTGTCGTTGAAACTGAAATTATCGGGTTGGGAGAGGGGGTTACTAAAGACGAACTGCTTTTACTTAAAACTGCTGCATTATTTCATGATACTGGTTTTCTGGTAGGTTATGAAGATCATGAATTGTTAAGTATTAAAATCGCTAAAGATACACTGCCAGAATTTCAGTATTCTGAAGAACAAATTAATATTATTTGCGACCTGATATATGTCACCAAACCTGAAATTGAACCAAAGACACTTTTGGAAAAAATTATGTGTGACTCCGATTTGGATTATCTGGGAAGAACTGATTATATCCCTGTGTCTCAAAATTTGTTCAGAGAACTTTATGAGCATAATAATGTAAAAACAATTGATGAATGGAGAAAAATGCAAATAGATTTTATCCAAAAGCATGAATATAATACTTTGACTGCAAGAAAAATGAGAGACGAGAATAAGCAAAAGCACTTGTTGGAACTCAGGCAAATGCTGTAGTTATTCTTATTATCTTGTAAAACATGCAGAAATTTTTTGCAATTCTTAAAAAAGAGTGTATTTTGATTTTTTTTATAAGACAATAATTTTTGACATTAAAAGCTAAATTATTATGGAAAATATTGATTGGAAAAGTCTGCCATTTGGGTATATAAAAACTGACTACAATGTAAGATGTTATTACCGAAACGGTAAATGGGGAGAATTAGAAATATCCTCTTCTGAGTATTTTGAAATGCACATTGCCGCAACAGCGATACATTATGGACAAGAAGCATTTGAAGGCATGAAAGCTTTCAGAGGTAAAGATGGTAAAATCCGCCTATTCAGATGGGAGGAAAATTCACACAGAATGCAAAGTTCTGCCCGGGGTATTAAAATGGCTGAAGTACCTGATGAAATTTTTAAAAAGGCAATAATTACGGCAATTAAATTAAATGAAAAGTTTATGCCTCCTCATGGGTCAGGGGCATCTCTTTATATCAGACCGGTTCTTTTTGGCAGTGGAGCTCAGGTTGGAGTAAAACCTGCTACTGAATACCAGTTTATTGTTTTTGTTACTCCAGTCGGACCATATTTTAAAGAAGGTTTTAAACCAGTAAACATGTTAATTTCAAGAAAATATGACAGAGCGGCTCCCAAAGGAACAGGAAGTATAAAAGCTGGTGGTAATTATGCTGCAGGACTTAGAGCTATGGAATTGGCTCATAGCAAGTCTTGTGCGTCTGTTCTTTTTCTGGACGCCAAAGAAAATTTATATATTGATGAATGTGGACCTGCGAACTTTTTCGGGATTAAAAACAATACTTATATTACGCCCAAATCGGATTCAATTTTACCTTCAATCACAAATAAAAGCCTTGCAACAATTGCAGAAGATATCGGAATGAAAGTTGAAAGACGAAAGGTTCATATTGACGAATTATCTTCATTCGAAGAAGCCGGAGCTTGTGGCACTGCTGCTGTTATCAGTCCAATAGGAAAAATATTAGATGATGATAACGGAACTGTTTATGAATATTCTAAAGATGGGAACCCTGGTCCGTGGAGTATTAAATTGTTTGAGAAACTTCAGGCAATTCAAACCGGAGATCACCCTGATAAATTCGGATGGGTGGAGTTTATTGATTAAAGGAGATGATATTGAAATAAAAAATTCTTATTAAAAATAAACCCGCCATGAATATGACGGGTGAAAATATATTGAGAATGAAAAAATCTTTAATATAAAGACTCAGAAAAAAATCAATAGTTGCATATCAGAATATTTTTTTTAATTTCACTTTAAATATTTTATTTAAATCCGGCTTTTGATGTGGATAAATGAGGACTATTAATTTCTATATCAGATTATTTAACAAAGAACTTCTGAATTTATATGACAATCGCGAAATCTCAGGTATTGTAAGTCTTGTTTTTGAGAAAGTTTTAAAAATGCCTTCCCATTTAGTTAGAATCAACAAGGATAAAGTTCTCACTAATTCTGAATCAAAACATCTTAATGAGATTTTTATTAGACTTATTATCGGTGAACCAGTACAATATGTTTTGGGGGAAGCTGATTTTTATAATTTGAAATTTATTGTAAATCCTTCAGTTTTAATTCCAAGGCAGGAAACGGAAGAACTTGTAAGATGGATTATTGATGATAACAAGCTAAAGACTGATCTTACTATTCTGGATATTGGAACCGGTAGCGGTTGTATTTGTATTTCGTTGATGAAAAATCTGTTAAATCCGGTTGTTTATGCTCTTGATGTTTCAGAAGATGCATTAAATACTGCAAGAGAAAATGCCCTAAAAAACGATGTACAGATCAAAATAGTAAATATAAATATTCTGGACTGTGAGTCTGCTTATAAAATATTCAATGAGACTGTTTTTGATATTATTGTCAGCAATCCTCCATATATCAGGGAGTCTGAAAAAAGTAAAATGCAAACAAATGTTCTTGATTTTGAACCGGCTGAAGCATTGTTTGTTACTGATGATAATCCCTTGATATTTTATCAAAAAATTGCTGTTATGTCCATAAAACTGTTAAAACACGGAGGGAAACTTTATCTTGAAATAAATGAAAATTTTGGGAAAGAAGTAAAAGCAATTTTAGAAAAAAACAGATATACAAATATTGAATTGAAAAAAGATATCAATAATAAAGAAAGGATGATCAAAGCAAAATATGAAAAAAAATCCTACCAAATCTGATTATAAAACAATCCTTAATAAAGCTTCCCGTCTTTGCTCGACTAAAGAAATGTGTAAAACTGAGATTGAGGAAAAACTGAATATTTGGGGCGCTGCAAAAAGTGATTTTCTGAAAATTATCAAATATCTTGAAAATGAAAAGTATATTGATGAAGAGAGATATGCGAATTCATTTATTCACGATAAATTATTGTTTAACCACTGGGGGAAGGTAAAACTCAAATATTTTTTAAAACAAAAGAAAATCTCTGAAAACATTATTTCTATGGCAATTAATAACATAGATGAGAAAAAATATTTTGATATTATTAAAATCGAACTAATTAAGAAACTTAAGACAATTAAAACAAAAAATCAATTCGAAATAAAAACAAAACTAGTTGCTTACGTTGTTCAAAAAGGTTTTGAAACTGATATGGCAATGAAGGTTGCAGATGAAATTTTAAGGAATATTGATAATTGAAAGAAATAAAATGTCATTTTTCAATAATAAAAATCTTTTGGCTGGTTGGGTTAATCCCGACGGTTAAAAAGAAAGGCTACTTAATATAAGCAGCCCTTCTTACTTCCATATATATTTTATATATTATTTATACAATACAATACTTTCAATTTTATTAAACGAATCGTTTGTAAATTTAACTATATAAACTCCTTCAGCATATTTTGATAAATCAATTTCATGTATGAATGAATTTGGTTTCTTTTTCAGATTTTCCTTATAAACAAGTTTCCCATTCATGTCCATAACAGATAGTGTCAATGAACCGCTAAATCCATTAAAGCTTGCATATACTTTTCCTGCCGATGGATTTGGATACAAATTTACTGACAATTCAGAAATTGATATATCGTTAATCTCAGAACAAACGTCATAAGTAACATCAACATAATCTGTATTTTCACAACCATTTTCGAATACAGTAACAAAATAGGTCAATGTTCCTATCCCAACATCTGCAGAGTCAATTTCGATTGTCTGAGTCGTTTCTCCAGTTGACCATAAATATGAATCAAAAATCCCAGCATCAAGAGTCAAGGTATCATCAGGACAGAGGATTGTGTCTGGTCCAAGATCAATAAACGGAATCGGATAGACTACAACAAATACAGAATCGGTAATTATTTCATTTCCATCATCAAGTGTTACGATATAATTTGTGCTCACAATTGGTTGATCTGTGGGATCAGCATCTGAACTTGTAAATCCGACAGGAATAGATGCCCAGCTATATGTAAAACTACCCGATCCTCCACTTGCCATCGTATATAGTTGAATGGTTTCACCTTCACAGATTGTGTCAGGATCTGCAACAGGGTTTGCCTGCAACGGACCACCAAGTATTGTAATCATTATATCATCCGAATTTGTACAACCGGTTATATCATCAGTTACGAGCAATGTGAATAGTGTTGTTCCGTCAAGGTCAATTGTCGTAGGATCAACTATTGTTGCATTAACCAACGAATCAGCAGGAGTCCATAAATATGTATAAGAACCACTTCCACCTGTTACAGTCGCATTAAGCGTTGTACTGGTCTGATATGAAATAATCTGGTCAATCCCTGCATCAACAACCGGCAATTCGTTTACTGTAACAGTAACATTATCAACACTTGTACATCCTTCAGCACTGGTCACAGTAACATAAAATATTTCTGTTGCAGTGGGTATAAATGAAATTGATTGAGTAATCGAACCACTCCAGTCGTATAGAATACCTCCAGTCGCTGTAAGTGTTACGCTCTCTCCAAAACAAACAGTCTGATCAGAACCAGCATCTGCTATTGGTGCAGAATTCACTGTTATAGTAACACTATCAACTGTTGAGCAACCAAAACTATTCGAAACAGTAACAATATAAGTATTTGTTGCAGATGGAATAAATGGTACATCTTGAACTACACCATCACTCCAATCATATGTGTTTCCACCAGTTGCAGATAAAACTACACTTGTTCCTTCACAAATTTCAAGATCACTACCAGCGTCAGCCAAAGGAACAAGGTTTACTGTTACATCCAATTGATCAGTTGCAGAACAACCATTAATATCAGTCACAACAACAGTATAGGTCAACGTCGCAGTAGGAATAAAATAAACATCCTGAACGACTCCATTATCCCAAAGGTATGTATCACCTCCATTTGCACTCAGAACAACAGAATCTCCTTCACAAATCTGTTGATCAAATCCTGCATCTGCTACCGGTAATGCATTAACTTCAATATATATATTATCAGTATTTGTACAACCATTTACATCACTAACAGTAACATAATAAGTATTTGAAAAAGTTGGTACAAAACCGACATCCTGAATAACACTATTATCCCATGTATAACTTGTTCCTCCCGTAGCAGATAATACTACAGTTTCTCCCTGACAAATTGTATCATTAATACCTGCATCAGCAATTGGTAAAGGATTAACAACAATTGTGACACTTTCTGTTACATTAGTTGATCCGTCATCTAATGTAACTGAATAAATTGTTGTCACATTTGGTGTAACAATAGGATTTTCATCGTTGCTGGTAAATCCGGGAGGATTAGAGATCCATGAATAAGAATAGCTTCCAGATCCACCACTCGGGAATGCATATAATTGTGTAGATTCTCCCTCACAAATAGTGTCGTTACTTGCATATGGATTAACCAGTAATGGTCCACCGGTCACAATAATAGTAACTTCATCAGATCCGGAACAACCGGTTACATCATCAGTAACTACCAGTGTAAAAATATTTGAATTGTACAAATTATTTGTTACAGCATCTTCAATTGTTGCATTAACAAGTGAATCAGCAGGAGTCCAACTGAAACTATATGTTCCGCTGCCTCCTGATACTGTTGCATCCATCACTGTAAAAGTTCCATATGGAATACTTTGATCAAAACCTGCAAAAACAACGGGTAGTTCATTAACAGTTACAGAAACGGTATCTGCTTGTGAACATCCGTTATTATCAGTTGCAGTCACAATGTAATCTCCAGATGCAGATGGAATAAATGGAATGCCCTGAGATATCCCGCCATTCCATATATATGATATTCCTCCGGTTGCGGTCAAAGTAACAGATTCGCCATCACAAACAGCCTGATCAGCACCGGCATAGGCAATAGGAAGATCATTGACAGTAATTGTCAAATCATCAGTTGCTGTACAACTAAAGGAATTAGTTACTGTCACAAAATATGTTTCAGTAGCAACAGGAATAAATGGAAGTCCTTGTGAGATTCCTCCACTCCACGTATATGAACTGCCACCTGTTGCTGTCAAAGTAATATTATCTCCAAAGCATATACTTTGATCATCTCCTGCAAAAGCAACAGGATTAGGATTAACAGAAACAACAACATTGTCTGATGCTGTACACATATTGCCATCGGTAACTGTAACATAATACGTTGTACTTGAGGCAGGAGTAACAGTAATCGAAGTGGTTGTTTCAGTAGTACTCCAATAATAACTTATTCCACCTGAAGCTGTAAGAATAGCACTCGATCCGTCACAAATACCAACATCCACACCTGCAAAAGCAGGAGGAGCAGCATTGACATTTACAGTAACATCGTCGGTATCTTTACATCCATTTGCTCCGGTAACCGTAACAGTATATGTATTTGTAGTAGTAGGGTAAAAAACTGTACTTTGAATTACACCACCACTCCATGAATATGAAACACCACCAGTAGCTGTCAGAATAGCCTCATCTCCCTCACAAATTGTCTGATCAACACCTGCGTATGCAGTAGGAGTAGTAAGAACTGTCACGACAATCTCATCGGTATTAGTGCAGAAATTAGCATCAGAGGCCGTAACTGTATAAGTCAATGTATTCATCGGATAAAATGGTACTCCTTGTGTTACACCATTATCCCATGCATATGTCAGTCCACCGGTTGCAATCAATATTACTTCATCCCCCTGACAAATAGTCTGGTCGGAGCCTGCATCAGGCACCGGTAAGGGATTAACGTTTACTGTTACATCATCAACAGCAGAACATGTGTTGTTGTCAGTCACGGTAACATAGTAAATTGTTGTAGTCGCCGGATTGACATCTATTGATTGTGTGACCTCTAATGTACTCCACTCATAATCAATGCCTCCTGTTGCAGTCAATGTGGCAGTTTCACCAAAACATATAGTTTGATTTGAACCTGCATCAGCAATTGGCAATGGATTTACAGTTACAATTACATCATCAGTATCTGAACATCCATTTGAATCAGTTACAGTAACAGAATAAGTAACTGTTGCAGATGGTGTGAAAGGGACATCCTGATCAACTCCGTTATCCCAGGAATAATTATCTCCACCTGTAGCAGATAAAGTAACGCTTTCGCCATAACAAATAGTTTCATCAGCACCTGCAAATGCATTCGGTAATGGATTAACAAAAACATCTACCTGATCTGTATTTGTGCAACTATTTGACCCTGTAACTGTAACTGTATAAGTTGTAGTAACAACAGGAGAAACAGAGTGAGAAGCTCCGGCGCCTAAACCGTTATCCCATTCATAGCTTACTCCTCCTGTTGCATTAATTGTTGTTGAATTACCCAAACATATTACCTTATCTGTGCCTGCATTTGCAGTCGGTAGTGAATTAACAGTAACCTGAACATTATCTGATGCTTCGCAACCTGCACCACTTGTAACAGTAACAGTGTAGGTTGTTGTAACAACAGGTGATACAATATGAGTAACTCCTGAACCAAGTCCGTTGTCCCATTCATATGTTCCACCACCTGTTGCTGTTAATGTTGCTGATTCACCAAGACAAATAGTCTGGTCCAATCCTGCATTTGCAACCGGCAATGGATTTACAGTAATCAATACATCATCTGTATCAGAACAACCATTAACATCCGTAGCAGTAACAGTATAATTAGTAGTTACAGTAGGGGAAACAAGATGTGATTGTCCTGCACCCAGCCCATTGTTCCAAATATAGCTATCCCCTCCGGTTGCACTAATTGTTGTTGATTCACCAATACAAACAGATGCATCAGAACCGGCATCGGCAGTGGGCAAAGTATATACAGTAACTTCAACATCATCAGAAGATGTGCAAAGATTTGCATCTGTTACTGTTACAGAATAAATTGTTGAAGACAAAGGAGAAACAGTAATTGAAGTAGTTGTTTCAGTGGTACTCCAATAGTATGATGAACCTCCGGTGGCAGTCAATGTTGCAGAATTTAAACTACATATTGCCTGATCTGTGCCAGCATAAGCAACAGGAAGCGTATTCACTGTTACCAGAACGTTATCTGTATTAGAACATCCGTTGATATCTGTAACAGTAACAGTATATGTTGTTGTTGTTCCCGGATTTGCAACCGGATTAAAAATATTCGGATCGCTTAATCCTGTTGTGGGTGACCAAACATATCCTGTCCCCCCGGAAGCACTCAACTGAATTGTTGACTGGCCGGGACAAAGATCATCATCTGATCCTGCATTAGCAACAGGAAGTGAGTTAACAGTAACCAATACATCATCAGTATCAGTACATCCGTTGGCATCTGTAACTGTAACGGTATATGTTGTGTTTACTGAAGGACTGACAGTAGTAGAAGCAGTTAAAGCGCCATTACTCCATTCATAATCGTCTCCTCCGGTAGCTGTCAATATTGTTGATTTACCAAGGCAAACATCAGCATCAGAACCTGCATCAGCTAATGGAAGAGAATATACTGTAACAAGAACAGAAGAAGTCGAAGTTGTAAATCCGTCATCAACTGTAACATAATAAGTTGTGGTTACAGTAGGATTTACAATAGGGTTTTGAGAAAAAGAACTGAATCCGGCAGGTGATGATTCCCATTCATAATCATATAATCCCGATCCGCCATTAGTTATTGCTTCCAATTGAGATGAAAATCCAAGGCAGACTGCATCTGGAGTAGCATCAGCAACAACAGAAAGTGGTCCTCCTGAGACCGTAACTGTTATCATATCAGAAGCCTGACAACCTGTAATATTATCTGTCACCAGTAATGTAAATGCAGTTGTTGTTGATAAAATCTGAGTCGTAGGATCTTCAATATTAGGATCAACCAAAGAACCGATAGGTGACCATAAATATGTAAAAGGGCCAGACCCTGTGACTGTTGCATCTAATGCAGTACTTGTTCCGTTCGGAATTGACTGATCAATACCAGCATCAACAACAGGTAAAGGATTAACTGTTACTATGGATGATTCAGTATCATAACATCCGGCAGTATTTGTAGCTGTAACAGTATAAGTTGTAGTTGTTGCCGGCGAAATGATTATAGATATATTGGTAGATCCTGTGCTCCAGTAATAGGTATCTCCTCCTGATGCAGTCAAAGTTGTAGAATTACCGGCACATATTGTTGTTGTTCCGGTTATTGAGGCAGTTGGTATAGTATTAACAATTACCTGAACATTATCAGTACTGGTACAACCAGCTACATTAGAAACCGTTACAGTATATGTTGTAGTTGTAGCAGGATTTGCAACCGGATTGAAAATATTCGGATCGCTTAATCCTGTGGTGGGAGACCAAACATATCCTGTTCCACCCGAAGCACTCAACTGAACTGTTGACTGACCAGGACATAAATCGTCATCAGTATCAGCATTAGCTACAGGAATTGAATTAACTGTAACCAAAACATTATCTGTATTTGAACATCCGTTACTATCGTAAACAGTAACAGTATATGTTGTAGTTGTAGCAGGATTGGCGACTGGATTGAAAATATTCGGATTGCTTAATCCTGTTGTTGGAGACCAAACATATCCTGTCCCACCGGAAGCGCTTAACTGAACTGTTGACTGACCAGGGCATAAATCGTCATCAGTACCTGCATTAGCCACAGGTAAAGAAAATACTGTAATAAGAACATCATCAGTATCCGTACAATTTGAAGCATTAGTAACAGTAACAGTATAAGTAGTAGTTGATGCAGGTGATACAATATGAGTAACTCCTGAACCAAGCCCGTTGTCCCACTCATATGTACCTCCGCCGGAAGCAGTAATTGTGGTTGACTGACCAAAGCAGATTTCATCATCTGCCCCAGCACCTGCTGTGGGAATTGTATTAACAGTTACTGTTGCCTGATCTGTGTCTTTACATCCATAGGCATCGGTAACAGTCAATGTATATGTAGTAGTAGATGCAGGATTTGCAATTGGGTTGTTAATATTCGGATCGCTTAATCCTGTTGTGGGGGACCATTCATAAGAACTTCCTCCACTTCCGTTCAACTGGTATGTTGTCTGACCAGGACAAAGACCACCATCCGAACCAGCATTTGCAACCGGGTCATGCAAATAAATAACAGAAATGGATTCTGTTGCTGAGCAGCTATTTACATCTGTCACGGTAACATAATAAGTACCCTCAGTTAAGCCTGATTGATCCTGAATTCCATTTATTAATCCTGAACCACCAACTGTTGTCCAATTGTAAGTATAAGGGGACAATCCGTTTGTTACAGAAAGATCAATAGCACCATTATTTCCTCCATAGCATGTAACGTCAGTAACGTTTGTGCCAAGAGCAATGGCAGGGCTACAGAACATAGCCTGTCCGCCAGCGGAAAAGTCACCAACTAATGTAAATGTTCCTGAAATCTGATCTAGCGAAGTGTTCACTGCATCTAATTTCAGCCAGTTTGGAGAATTCCATTTGCCGGTAAACATATTGGCTTCTGTGCCAACAATATCTGCTGTCAAATAAGTGCCGGTAACTCCACAGGAAAAACTACTGATATTGTTTTGAACCACTCTCCAATACCTGGTAATATAATCAGTTGAAGCACTGTTATTTGGATGTTTTGCATCAATTACACGAACCCCTGCATAAGCTGATGCTCCAAAAGTTCCTGAAGTAAAATTGAGCGTTATCGGTGAATACTCAATTGTTCCGGTATTTTCTCCAACAGGAAACGTAAATGATCCGGGTGTAGAATACAATTTCCGCAATTCTCCGGTTCCGTTTGCGAGAAACATCGCAGTAGACGAAGGCGTTCCGACAATTGAGGTTGCCGTACCCAGAGTCAGATTATAGGATCCGAGAGTCATCCTTCCTGAAGTAAATGTGAAATTTCCATTCACACTTGAATTTGTCGCAAGTGTGGCACCACTGGCATTGTTCAGGGTTAGCTTTTCAAAATTTGTCTGATTCCCCTGAATTGACTGAGCAGTAGTTCCTTCAAGAATTACTTCTCCGTCTGTATCGACATTTATCAATACATTACCAGAGGTCGCCAGGTTGTTCCAGTTTCCTGACAATTTTAACTTACCGTCGAGATCAATTCGCCCATGAGTTGACCCACTGGTTTTATTGGTATAATGACCATCTGTTCCGCTGATTTTAATAATACCACCTGTGGAAACAGAAATTTTAGCACCATTATTCACAATTCCTTTTTGTGCATAGATGCCGGCAGAAAACATTATGAAGATAACTGCCACTGATAATGATAAAAATTTACTTTTCATAACTAATTGTTTTTGGTTCGTGTAATATTTAAATTTTTACTTTTTTGCATTAATATTTAATGATTCGTTTATTATATCTATTTGACTTTGTAATATTTTAATGTTTTTTACTTCAGATTTTAGGTTTTCATTTTCTTTTTTTAAGTCATCAATCATATTCTGTTGCTGCTTGATAGCTTCAACAAGCAATGCTGTAATGGGGGCATAATTAATTGAATATATTTCACCAGGATTCACAACTTCAGGTAAAATTTTATATAAATCCTGAGCAATAAATCCCAATTGATTTCCTGTATTATATTTTTCTTTGTCCTTCCATTCATAGAAAACTCCATTCATTTTCATTACTTTTTCCAATGGATTTTGTATTTCATGAATATTTGTTTTTAAATTTTTATCACTTGGTATAAACCAGTTATTTGCGTATGCATTTCCTGTTACAACAAATTTAAGGTTAGGATAACCTCCGGGAATATCAGACTCATCACCATCAATAACAACTCTTCGGGTATCAAACTCTCCATAAATCAGTGGAGCTATATATGAAAGTCCATTTACTGCCTCAATATGTAATCGATAAGATGAATTTGTTGTATATCTTCCTGCCTCAGTTCCAATATAGACATTATAATCTCCGTTATTATTCTGTCCTGACCATCGTCCAATATATGTATTATGAATTCCGTTTAAATTTGAATAACCAGCTTGATAACCGATAAATGTGTTTGATTCTCCTACATCATTTGCGAATCCGGATTCAACCCCTAAAAAAGTATTAAAGCTTCCTTCATTTCCAAAACCACCAACGTTTGAAAAACCGGACCTGTATCCCAGAAAAATATTTCTTTCACCTTGTAAATTATTATAACCACTATTATAACCAATAAAAATATTTTCAGACCCATAACTATTTAATTTCCCGCTATCCTTTCCTACAAAAACATTTCTATGTCCATTTAAATTAGAGGTTCCCGATTTAAATCCAATGAATATGTTGTCATCACCAGCAAAATTCATTGCCCCACTTTTATAACCGAGAAAAACATTATATTTCCCTGATAAATTTGCCTCTCCACATTGATGTCCAATAAAATAATTCATTGCAGTAAGTTTCATTAATCTCTGGTTGTTTCCTGATTGTATATTTGCGACTTCAAATCCTGAAGTTGAGTCACTGACAAAAACTCTGGTACTATCATCCTGTACAAATAAGTAGTTGTCTGTATTAAGTCCTTTTGACGGGCTATATCCGCCAACAGCAAAACCACCACGACTACCAGTTTCTTTTGCTGCAATATAGTCGTCATTTATATAAATTCTTACACTATCTGGAGTTACTCTTAAATATTCGTTTGTAATGATTCCCTTTGAGGGGCTGTAGCCGCCAACTGCGAAACCTCCACGGCTTCCTGAGGCTTTGCTTCCTCCGTCATCATTTACCCAGATTCTTACTCCTTCATTATAAACAGCAAAAACCGTATCACCATTATCATTTACCACACAGAACAAAGGCTCATTTAAACCAATTGAAGCATCTCCTTTTATTTCCATTTTTCCTGTAGGATTAATAGTCCCTATGCCAACCTTAAAATTTGTATTGGGTAAAAATACATTTCCGGCAGTATTTGACCAAAGTTGTCCCGAAGATATTTGTGTCCAGGATGATCCATTATAATAATAAAATCCGTTGACATTTGTATCATAAACCAACAGACCTGTAGCGGGTGTAACAATTGTGTTCCTCTGAATAGTTGTCATTCTTGGGACCAGCATTCCTTTGGAAGTAGATTTTACATCGAGCATTGCTGTAGGATCTGCTGTATAACCGTCATCATCTGTAATTGCAGTGTTTTGAGCAGATGATAATACTGAAATACAAACAAAAAATACAGCCAATATGTAGTCAGTCTTTCTCATAGTTTTATTTTTTATTAGATGTGTTAAGAAGTTCTTTTATTTTTCCCATTTCAGCTTTTAACTGCTCATTTTGATATTCCAGACCAGATATCCGCTTTTCCTGATCGTCAATTATGTTTTGTTGTTCCTGAATGGCTTTATTCATTATTGGTATTAATCTTGTCATATCCATTCCATAAATTCCACTTTCAGGATACTCTATTACCATTGCTGGAAATATCTTTTGAGCATCTTGAGCAAGATATCCAACATGAGTAAAACCTGGACATGATATATAATTATAATCTACTACTTGTAGTCCCTTCAATATATCTATCCCGTTATATTCAGTAGCTATAATATTTTCTTTCAAATTCTTGTCAGAATTCTGAACAACAGATACTGTAGCATTAACAATTGCCAAACCACCATGCAGTGTGCCATCTCCATCATAACAATGTACCATATAATTTGTTCCTGCTGCATCATCCGTCCCTGCTTGAATTCTAATTCCATACCTAGTAGTAGTAGCTCCATCATTCCAAAACCTTGCTATCCAATTGGATGCTTCGTCAGTTACAATATGTAATCTTGAATTTGGATTTGTTTTATTAATTCCAACATTACCTCCCATTATTGCCATTGTATTAGCTTGTGTAATATTTGTAGCACTTTGGCTACCATCTAAAGCTATTCCAAAAGAATAACTTCCACTGGTTTCAATATCTCCAATCGTTTTTGAAAAAGATCCAGAAGCTATTGACCCTTGTCCAATAGAGATAGCTTGAGCACCACTAGCATCAGCAGCTAAACCAACAGCAAATGACCCCCAGTATGCATTAGTATTTCTACCTAAAGCAACTCCATCAATATACGCTTCTGCATTATTACCCATTGCCACACCATCACTACCATCTACTCTCGAATCATTTCCCATTGCTACACCATTATTTCCGCTACAATATGACTGATATCCCAAAGCAACACCATTAGTACCATAACAATATGCATCATATCCCATTGCATAAGAATAAGATCCTAATGCATCGGAAGCATATCCCATTGCAACAGAACTTGTAGCAGTGGCATTACAACTCAAACCTAATGAATAAGAGTTATATCCCGATGCAACTGAATTATATCCAGCAGCAAAAGAATATTGTCCACTTGCAGTTGTTCCCTTACCAAAGGATGTTGCATATGCTCCACTTGATTCTGTATCAAAGCCAAATGATGTTGAATAATCTCCGCTAGCTATTGAATTTGACCCAATTGCATAAGAACTAATTCCTTTTGCCTGTGCAGAGTCTCCAAATGCAAACGAATTATCTGTTTCAGCATTGGCATAATTTCCTATTGCAGTTGAGTTATTTCCCTTTGCCCTTGCATGAAATCCAAATGCCTGTGAATAATTACCTATAGATTTTGATTCATAGCCAGTTGCCATTGAATTTGTTCCAACGCTATCAATACTTTCAACAAGTACTCTTCCAGATAAAAATGCTTCTTTATTTGGATACCACAACATTCTTGGTTCACTGGGGACAATAATTTCAGTTGTATCATATTCTATGTTGAAATAGTATTCAGTATTTGCTTTTGCAGGGCTGAAACCCCCAACCGCAAATCCACCTCTGTTTCCACTGGCCTTTGAGCCTGTAGTGCCTTCTTCAATATAAACTCTGACACTGTCAGGAGTGACGCGCAAATATTCATTTGTAAATCCTGCTTTTGAAGGACTAAAACCTCCTACTGCAAATCCTCCTCTGTTACCAGATGCTTTACTTAAACCGTCATCATTTACCCACACTCTAACTCCTTCAGGGTAAACTGCAAAAATAGTATCCCCATCGCTATTCTGAACAGCAAAAATGGAAGTATTTACTCCGCTATTCGGATCACCTTTTATCATAATTCTTCCATCCTTCTGCAATATAAGTCGTCCATCAGCCGAAGTGACATCTGTTGTAGATGCAGTTGTGTTGTTGGCGAAAATAAGATCTCCCCTGTTGTATGTTCCATTTCTCTGGAAAAATATTCCACCTTTAAAATTATCAGGGGTACCTGTTGTTCCTGTTCCAAAACGAATTCCGCTCATTACACCTGTGGTAGTGCTGTAATTTTGAATATCGGCAAATACACCGTTGGTCCCATCAGTAGTAGTTACTGACTGATAAATATGTAGTTTATGTAATGGTGAAGAGGTACCCAATCCTAAATAATCGGTAGTAGTTGTCATGTAAATATTCGGACTGGTATAACTCCAGAACAATCCTCCTGAACTTCCGGAAGACAAGTTAATCCATGAACTACCATTGTAATAATAAAAACCATTTATAGTTGTATCAAAAACAAGTAATCCGGTTGCGGGTGTAACTATTGCAGTTCTTTGAGCAGTCGTCAACCGTGGAACTAATAGTCCTTTCGTTAAAGATTTAACATCAAGCATCGCTGAATTGTTTGCTGTATATGCATCATCGTCAGTAATTGCAATGTTTTGAGCTAATATAATTGCCGGTAAAACAATTACTATTAAAATAATTAATGATTTTTTCATAACGCAGTCTATTTTAATTCATTATTTTTATAATCAATTCCTTTTTCTTTCGTTAATTTATAAACATCAGGATACAAATAATATCCCTTATCAGCATTATCTTTTTCTACTTCAACTGGAATTCTGTTTTTTACAGCAAAAGGATCGATTCTGATTCCTGTAACCATCCAGGAAACTTTCATCCCTGGATTTCCTCCTGAAATTTTAAACTGATTAGCTGAAACTTCCTGAGAAATATGAATATTTGGCGCTGCACCTCCAATCGGAGTTAATTGATATCTGAATTCGTCATTAAGTGCTTCAAACCAATCAGGAAGATTTACAACAGCTTCGCCATTGTTATCAAGAATAATAACGCCATCATAAATATTTTTCATATCAGGACTTTCGACAAAACTATGATAAAGATATTTATTTTCAGGATCAAGAGGGTGATCAATTTTAAAAGAGCCTCCTCCTTTTGATAGAGTTCCTGTAACATTTACATTTCCTGAAAAATACCCGGCATAAGCAGAACCAGTACCAGTATTATTTGCATAACCATAAACTCCATAAATAGTACCAGCATAATTTGAAGTAACATTTCCTTGTACTCCTCTCCAATTACCTTCTCCATATACACCAACACCATAACCTTCTGTAACCATATGCTCTCCCCTAATTGCAGGGGCATCACTAGAAGTTGTATTATCAACAATATGTACCATATAGGTTGGAGTTGTATTAATACCAATTTTTCCATAAATCCTCAGATAATCACTGGCAAAATCTCCATAAATAAGAGGGGTTGAAGATGTGGAGTTTTCAATATAGAGTTTATCGGAGCCAGTTTCATTGGTCGCTGCCTGATAGCCAATAAATATATTTCTGCTACCAGTACTATTGTTAGCACCTGCAGATGAACCAATCATCACGTTATGATCTCCGGCTGTTTTATTCCAGCCTGCACGATTACCTATCATAACATTGTTTAACCCGGTTACCAGATTGTGACCTGCATAATATCCGAGATATGTATTAAAAGAGCCCACTGAGGGAGTTCCGTAATACCCATCATTCAGATAACCAGCCCGTTCCCCTATAAAAATATTACAAACACCTGCAGTATTTGTGTAACCGGACAAATAACCAATAAAAGTATTACTTGTGCCTGAAGTGGTTAAATAACCTGATTTATAACCAAAGAAGATATTGTTTTTTCCAGTTGTCAG
The DNA here is from genome assembly GCA_043826845.1 of Bacteroidota bacterium. Taxonomy (GTDB): domain Bacteria; phylum Bacteroidota; class Bacteroidia; order Bacteroidales; family CAYTAU01; genus JBDRPR01. The sequence continues at coordinate 2,766 of JBDRPR010000470.1, read as the reverse complement.
GCTTCTGGCAGTATTGTATCCCATTGTACTATTATATTTTCCACTTGTAGATGTTGGCACACCAGGCGTTGCATTAATACCACTTTCGTGCCCAATAAAATAATTTTCCGTTGTTAGTTTCATTATACTTTGATTACTCAGTCCTTCAATGTTCGACACGCCAAATCCTGCAGTTGAGTCATTTACATAAACCCTTGTACTATCATCCTGAACGAAAAAATAGTTATCTGTCATTGATCCTTTTGAAGGGCTAAAACCTCCAACGGCAAAGCCTCCGCGATTTCCGGTTGCTTTTGATCCAACGAAGTCATCGTCAATATAAACTCTCACACTATCAGGCGTTACCCGCAGAAATTCATTTGTAAAGCCTGCTTTGGAGGGGCTGAATCCTCCAACAGCAAATCCTCCCCGACTTCCGGTGGCTTTGCTGCCTCCGGCATCATTTACCCACACTCTCACTCCCTCGGGATAAACTGCAAAAACAGTGTCGCCGGCACTATTTTGAACTGCAAAAATAGCCGCATTTACTCCTTGATTCGGATCTCCTTTTACCATTACGCGACCATCGCTTTGCAACACAAGACGGGCATCATTGTCGGACACGTTAGTGGCTGAGTTTACAGTATTGTTTGCGAATATCAGATTCCCTCTTCCATTAGCAAGATTATCACGATAAAAAATTCCTCCTTTAAATGTGTTTACTGTTGTTCCATTCTGAAATCGAATTCCACTCATAACACCTGTAGTATTATTAGAATTCTGAATATCAATAAAATTTCCGTCCGTCCCATCTGTAATTGCCACACTTTCATATAAGTGTAGTTTGTGCAGTGGAGAAGAAGTTCCCAATCCCAGCTTATTGGTCCCTGTTGTCATATAGATATTGGGACTGGTATAGCTCCAGAACAATCCGCCTGAACTTCCTGATGTAAGATTTATCCAGGTACTTCCATTATAATAATAAAAGCCATTTATTGAAGTGTCGAATACCAGTAATCCTGTTGCCGGTGTAACTATCGCAGTTCTTTGGGCTGTTGTCAGTCTTGGTATTAAAAGCCCTTTTGTCAAGGATTTTACATCAAGCATTGCTGAACTGTTGGCTGTATATGCATCATCATCAGTAATTGCAATGTTTTGTGAGTATCCTTGTAAAGAATACGCACCAAACAAGATAATCATCCAAAAAACAACATTAATTCTTTTCATAAATTTTATTTATTAGTGTTTTCTTTAATCAATAACTGCTTTAATTGTTCAATTTCTATTTTCAATGCTTCAATTTCTTCTTGTTGTTCCTGAATTGCTTTGATCGCAATGATTCCAAAATTATCATAATTCAAACCAAAATATCCGTCTTCTCTATTTTTAACCAGTTCGGGAAACAGCTTCTGAACATCCTGAGCAATAAACCCAATAGTTTTTTGAGAGTTTACATCTGCATGATTTAAACGATAGCTAACAGGTTCTAGTTTTAATACCTTATGCAAAACAGGTTCGTTTATTGTTTCAATGTCTTTTTTTAATCTTCTGTCTGAAACTGCAGTATAGTTTCCTGTAGCATCATCCCAATATCCTACTCCTATACCGTTAAAGTAAAAATTCAGGTCATTGGCTCCAATTTCCCAGCTCCAAGTATCTGTATCACCATCATTTTCAATTGCAAAAGCTTCTTCATTTAATCCAACTTGTTTTATATGAAGATTTGCAGAAGGTACTCCATCGTTAATCCCAACCCTATTATTATCAAATTGGCCATATATTAAAGGATCTGCACTATTGCTATTATTAATATATAGCCTATTCGAGCCTGTTTCACTTCCTCCTGCTTGGTATCCAATAAAAACATTTTTATCTCCATTATTATTATTTAAACCTGCCTGAACACCTATATACACATTTTGAAAACCATCAATATTGTTTGCACCACTGCTTGCACCTAAAAATACATTATCAAAACCAGTGAGATTATCATAACCAGTAAAACTTCCTACAAAAACATTTGTCCAACCAGTTGTATTTGTTACACCGCTTTGATATCCAATAAAATCATTATGGGAACCAGATGTATTAGCCATTCCAGCTCTATATCCTAAAAATATATTATAAAATCCATCTAAATTATTGTATCCTGCTTCTTGACCAATAAATACATTTCTGTAACCACCAATATTATTCAGACCTGCCAAATGACCAAGAAAACAATTGCTGTAACCTAATGTATTGTTAAATCCAGTTTGTTTACCAATAAAAACATTTTGACCTCCTGAGCTATTTAGAAACCCCGATTGATAACCTAAAAACACATTATCATAAGCCGTTTTTGTTGATTTACCAGTTTGGTATCCAAAATATGAATTATATAAACCAGTAGTTATTGAATCTCCACTTTCGTGTCCAATAAAATAATTATTAGGTGTTAAATCCATATATCTGCCTTCGTTACCAAGTTCAATATTATCCACTGCAAATCCTTCGTCTCCCGTCACATAAACTCTTGTACTGTCATCCTGTATGAAAAGATAATCATTTGTGATAAATCCTTTCGAAGGACTAAAACCCCCAACGGCAAATCCTCCGCGATTTCCGGCAGCCTTTGATCCAATATAATCATCATCAATATAAACTCTCACGCTATCAGGAGTTACTCGTAAATATTCATTGGTAAAACCTGCTTTTGAAGGGCTATATCCCCCAACGGCAAATCCTCCGCGATTTCCTGATGCTTTACTGCCTCCGTCATCATTTACCCATACCCGAACTCCTTCA
>JBDRPR010000469.1:0-3705 GCA_043826845.1 Bacteroidota bacterium | reverse complement strand
ATAATTTCCAATTGGTCACTTCTGGTTGGTCAGACTATTTTACCATTTGGAAAACCTTTTGTGAAAAATTATTTGCCGGAAGAATACGGTTCTCACCCTCAGAACTGGGCAGTTACTCAAGACCTTGACGGAAAAATATATTTTGGCAACAATGAAGGCGTTATTGAGTTTGATGGTGAATTCTGGAATAAAATAAGTATTACAGGACTGCGTTCTATGCGTACGGATTCCAATGGTAAAATTTATCTCGGAGCTGATAATGAATTAGGGTTTTTGTATAAAGATTCTCTGGGAGTTACTGTTTATCAATCTTTAGTTGAAGAATTGCCGGAAGACTTAAAAGACTTTTATACAATACTGAGTATTGTTTTTTTTCAGGATGATGTTTATTTTATAGGATTACGATCTGTGTTTAAATTTCATAACGATAAACTTGTTGCTCATTGGTTACCTGAAACTGATTTTCGTTTCGGTTTTGAAGTGTATGGAAGGATATTCCTAAGACAGAATGAAATAGGTCTGGTGGAACTAAAAGGTGATTCAATCGAGTTGTTGCCCGGAACAGAAATGTTTAAAGAGGAATCTGTTTATTTTATGCTTCCTTACGATGGGAAATCAATCTTAATTGGGACCAGGGCCAACGGATTGTTTCTGGCATCAAATGATGAGAAATTTATATTAACTAAGTTTAACACAAATATAGATGAATATCTTAAAACAAACACATTATATCACGGAATTCAATTACCTGATAAAAATTACGCATTGGTTACAAATACAGGGGGAGTAATAATTATTAATAAAGCAGGAAATTTTATTCAACTATTTAATAAAGACAATGGACTTGCAGGGAATGCTTCAAATTATGCTTATTGCGATAAAGATAAAAACCTGTGGATCGCTTCAAACAATGGTGTATATTATGTTGAAACCAACACTCCTGTCACTTTTTTTGATGAAGAAACCGGAATAAAAGACCTGGCTGTAGTTATAAAAAAATATAATAGTAAAATTTTTGCCGGGACTTTACAAAATTTGTTTGTTCTTATTAGAAAAGACAGGTTATCTTCGTCTGAAAAACTTCCATATTGCTTTGTGCCTGTATATAATCAAAGTGAGAGTTATATGGATCTGAAGGAAATTGATAATGAATTGATTTGTGCAACAAGAACTGAAATTTGCATTTTTAAAGACGGAGTTTTGAATTCTATAAGTCAATCATTTTTAAACTATTTAATTTATCCTTCGAAAACACATTTTTCCCGATTTTATGTTGGCTGTGGTAATGGAATTAAATACTTTGAAAAAGAAAAAAACAATTGGATTGATAAGGGATATCTTGTAAAAACTAATGGGGAAGTAAGACATATTCATGAACTTCAAAACGGGAATTTAATATTTTTAGAAAATTACAAGGATGTACTAAGACTTAGATTCTCAGATGATGGAATAACAAATGTAATTGTCAAAGAAGAAATAGATATGCCAACCTATGCAGACTCATTAATAAAGTATCAACTATTTGAATTAACCGATTTGACAATATTATTAATTAATACTATACCTTTTTATTTTGACGATGTGCGTGACAAATTTCTCCCTGCTGAGTTTTTAAATATCTCCCAATCGAATAATCAATCTACTTATACATTTTTTAGCGGCGAACGGAAAAATGTATTTTATTTTGCCTCCCCAAATGGAATGGGTGAGATAACACAACAATCCGGTCAATATCATTTTGAAATCATTCCATTTATGCGACTGCCTGTCTCAGAGCCTTTTGCTATATTCACCGATAGTCTTGATCACAAATTATGGATAAGTATGCCCAAAGGAGTGTTTTGTTATGATTATTCTATGAAAAAAAATTATGATGTCAGCTTAAAAACACTTATAAGAAAGATTATTATAGGAAAAGATTCTGTAATCTCTCCTGAGAAAAATGCTACCATTGAGTATAATTTAAATTCCGTCAGTTTTTATTTTTCTTTACCGTTTTATGAAAATATAGAAGCCAATGAGTATTCATATTTTTTGCAGGGATTCAATAAAGAGTGGTCAGATTGGTCGCTTGACACAAAAGCCTCATATACTAATATTCCCGCAGGGGAATATGTCTTTAAAGTGAAATCCAGAAACGGTTATAAAATAGAAAGTGTAATTGCAGAATATCATTTTAAAATATTACATCCCTGGTATATGATGTGGTATGCATATCTGTTGTACATGATTATTTTTATTCTGATAATATATTTGTCAATAATGATTTACGGCAAACAACTTAAGGCTAAAAATATAAAATTGGAAAAAATTATTATTGAACGTACTGCAGAAATCAATGAGAAAAATCTGGAACTTGGAGCACAAAACAAGATGATAACCGACAGTATTCATTACGCAAAACATATACAGGATGCTATATTACCCAATCCGGAAGAGTTGAAAACATTATTTGGCGATGCGTTTGTATTTTTTCTTCCCAGAGACATTGTATCGGGAGATTTTTATTGGTTTACACAACAGGATAACAAAATTTTTATTGCTGCTGGAGATTGCACCGGTCATGGAGTCCCCGGTTCACTTATGTCGATGATGGGAAATACACTGCTGAATGAAATTGTTAATGAGAAAAAAATATTTTCTCCTGCATCAATTTTCAACAATTTAAATAATAGCGTTATTACTCTGTTAAATCAGAATATTGATGGTGAACTTACGCGTGAAGATGGTATGGATATTTCTTTAGTCTGCTTTAATAAGGCAGATCAAACCATTACGATTTCATCTGCAAATCATAAAGTTATAATCGTTTATGAAGGGACAGAACAAATTATCAGCGGAGATATATATTCCATAGGTGGTATGTTTTCTGATTCTGCCGGATATACTGATCATAAAATACAATACAAAAAGGGAACAACACTATATTTGTTTTCAGATGGTTTCTCAGATCAATTTGGAGGTGATGAAAATAAAAAATATATGCTTTCGAAATTTGAAAAACTATTAATTGATAATTCCGAGAAACCGATGGATAAACAACTTATTCTGATTAAAAATACGTTCTATGACTGGAAAGGTGATTCCAGACAAATTGATGATATTTTAGTTATCGGGATAAAAGTCTGAATTTAACCTGCATTATTCATAAACTTTCGTAATGAGACATCAGAGAGGCATGTAATACCTATAGACATCTGTAATAGTCCAATCGGATAGCTATCGGATTTCGCCTACTCATGCCTAACCGACAACAAGATGAATAATGTAGGTTAAATATTCCCGATTTTTTTAAGGGCATTTTCGTTCAATATTTTTATTTTTCTTCCTTGAGTCTCAATATATTTATCTTTATTAAATTCGGATAACAATCGTATTACTGATTCTGTAGCTGTACCAATTAAATTTGCGAGGTCCTCTCTGGTAAGCGAAATTTGTAGTTCTCCATCAGAGTTAGTTCCAAAATTAGATTTTAATAATATAAGAATTTCCGCTAAGCGCTCTCTAACCGTTTTCTGTGCAATATCTGTAATATAACAGTTTGCCTCTCCCAATTCTATACATATCAGTTGAAGGAGATCAATTGCAAAACTTGAATTATTTTTGATCAGATAATGAAGTGTTTGTGTAGGAATGAAACATACTGTTGCGTCTTCCAGTACTTTAGCCGAAGTACAGGCTAATTCACCACTTAAAACTGAACGA
>JBDRPR010000468.1:0-5096 GCA_043826845.1 Bacteroidota bacterium | reverse complement strand
TGATATAAATTATTTAAGAATGAAAGAAAATGATTATTTGTTGAATCCAAACCTTTTAGTTCAGTATCTAAAAAAGGCGTCCTCAGAATTCACTATGAGTGATATTATTAAATATGTTGAGGACAATAATATTGAAATGTTAAATCTCAGGTATGTTGCAGAAGATGGACGATTAAAAACACTAAATTTTACTATATGCAACAAAGATCATTTGATAAGTATTTTATCGTGTGGAGAGCGTGTGGACGGTTCCAGTTTATTTTCCTATGTTGAAGCCGGGTCCAGTGATCTTTATGTCATTCCAAGATTTAAAACTGCCTTTATTAATCCTTTTGAGGAAATTCCTACAATTGAAATTTTGTGTTCTTTTTATGATAGCACGGGGAAACCATTGGCCTCTGCTCCTGAAAATATTCTTAAAAAGGCTCATGAGGAATTTAAAAATACCACTGGACTGAAATTGAAGGCATTAGGAGAACTGGAATATTATGTAATTGGAAATAAAAAGGATCTGTACCCTTCTGTAGATCAAAAAGGGTACCATGCATCACATCCTTTTACAAGTTATGATTGTTTAAGAAAAGAGGCAATGAGATTGATTTCTCAATGTGGTGGGAAATTAAAATACGGTCATTCTGAGGTTGGAAATTTTTCAACTGAAACAGAAACATTTGAGCAGCATGAGATTGAGTTTCTTCCAATGGATATTGAAGATGCAGCTGATCAGTTAGTTATAGCTAAATGGATTTTAAGATGTCTGGGCTATGATTATGGTGTCAACTTAAGTTTTGCTCCTAAAATTACGGTTGGAAAAGCAGGCAGTGGATTACATTTTCATATCCTTGCTGAAAAAGATGGTAAAAATGTTATTGCAGATGAAAATGGTCTTACAGATATTGCAAAGACCATGATTGCCGGATTGCTAGATCTTTCCAAAGCAATTACTGCTTTTGGAAATACAATTCCTACTTCATATCTTAGACTTGTTCCACATCAGGAAGCCCCTACAAATATTTGCTGGGGCGATAGAAATCGTTCTGTGCTTGTAAGGGTTCCTTTGGGATGGAATGCCAAAACAAGTATGATAAAAGATGCAAATCCCCAACAGCTTGAAAAGGTGCCATATATTGAAGGGAAACAGACTGTTGAATTGAGATCTCCAGATGGTTCTGCTGATATATATGCGACCCTTGCTGCGATATGTATTGCCACAAAACATGGCTTTGAAATGCCGGATGCTTTAAAAGTTGCAAAAGATTTGTATGTTGATGTAAATATTTTTAAAAGTGAACATAAATCACGGCTTGATCAACTGGATAATCTACCTGTTTCGTGTCATGAATCAGCTGACTGTCTGAACGAAATGCGATCTTTTTTTGAAATCAATGGCATATTTCCTGCAGGCTATATTGATAATGTAATAAAGAAATTGAAATCTTATAATGATAAAAGTCTTAGTGAAAAATTATACGGAAAAAACGATGAAATAAGAGACTTGGTTTACAAGTATTTACATTGCATGTAATTTGTCACTTACTTTATAATTATAGAATTAATTATTGCAGTAATATAATATTATAGGTTCTATTTTCAATCTCAACAGTAGCTTCATTATCACAGGTGCCATCACCATAATTAATTTTACGTGTTTTTAATCCATCTGGAATTATTTCAAGTTTACCTTTTGTTATCCACCTGCAATTTAACTTAGCAATCAGAGCTTCGGTAATATTTACTGTGAAATCTGTTCCGTTTCTACTGACGCCACTAGCATTACCGGTGATAGAATATACATCGTCCATAATGCCGTTATTACCGTCAGTTAAAAATGTTGTTGCTTCTCCTTCTATCCATTCCCTGTTTCGGGTGCTTTGCCAGGTAATAATATCATCTTCGGGAGTTGTTACTTTTCCGTTGCTGACATTTATTGTGTAATTCAGATTATTATTTGAATTTCTGCCATTATTGGTGATTTTTTTTAAGCCTTCAATTTTGTAATCGTTTACAAAATAATTATTGGGAGTAACTGTTATAACACTGCTTGAATTTCTGTATCTGTCTGTAATTGTATATTCAATTGAACCTCTTCTGGTTCTTCCGTCATTCCCTGTACAATCGATTGTTCCAAAATCTATAACTATTTCCTTTGGGAAAGTAGTGTCAGGCCAGGCTGGGTTAATTGTAATTTGAGCACAATCGCCAAAACTATAAACGCTTGTACTTTTATTTGGATTTTCGTCTTCAGCAGTTTCATTAACTACTTTAAAAACATCGTCGAATGCATTTTCGGCGAGACTGTTATCTGCTGATGAGGTTGTTGAACGATTTTCTTTGAACTTTTTACATGAGTATAAAGCAATAACACTTAAACTCAACAAAGTGATGATATAGATGAATTTGAATAAAGATTTCATAGATAGACCAGTGTTTATTTTTTCCTTTTTAAAATCAAATATGTATAATCAAAAGAATTATTTTCATTTGCTGATACTTTTTCTTCATCCAATATTTCCCATTCATGATAATTTATTTCCGGGAAAAAAGTATCAGCCTCAAAGTTAGCAATTATTTTTGTCAGATACAATTTGTCGGCATATTGTAAAAACTGTTTATAAATTGAACCTCCACCAATAATGAAATTTTCTTTTTCATCACTCATTTTGCTTATAGCATCTTCGATGGAAAAAGCCATAGTACAATCTTTAAAATTATCATTTGGATTGTCAGTTATAACAATATTGGTTCTGTTTGGTAACGGTCTTTTAGGTAAGGATTCATAGGTTTTTTTACCCATTACTATAACATTTCCTGTAGTCAATTGCTTAAATCTTTTCAGATCTTCTGGCAAATGACAGAGCAAATCATTGTTCTTTCCTATTGCATTATTTTCTGCTATCGCGACTATTATTGAAATACTCTTCATTTTTTGTACAGTAAATTTTACAATTAACGATGTTCAAAGTTAATAAAACTTTTCTGTATATCAGGGAGACAAATTGAATATTGCTGTTTACTAATTAATTGCTTGGATTTTTTATTTTAACAACTTTACCAATATAATTAAAATCTGTACAACTCAATTTAATAAAATAAATTCCAGAAAGTAAATCTTCTATATTGATTATTGATTTATTCTGTTCTGATTCAATTTGTTTTACCACATTCCCCTGTGAATTGTATATTTCTATTTTATGGTTTTTCTTCTCCGTCATTCAAACTCTGATTTCTTGCTTGCCGGATTGGGATATACTTCAAAATAATCATCAATATCAACATCAGGAAAATTGTTCTCTTTTGGTGTATTGATTTGCATTGATTTATTTTCATCGGGCAGGTAAACAGGTTCCTCAAATTGAGCCAGCCCGGCAGTTTCAAGCAAGGTCTGTGCTGTTCCGCTGCTGAGACTTAAGGGGTTTTGCGCCTTGGTAAGGTGCAGAGCACCGGAACTATCTGTAAAAAATCCAATAGCTAAAAATAATAAGCTGCAGCGTAGCGCAATATTATTCATTACTGAAGAAGTCAAATAAGTATTCATTTTTATATAAAATTTCATTCTCAGCCAGCATCTCAAGATATTCTTCTCTGAAAGTCTTTTTATGATGATGATTTTCCTGATTAAGAACATAGTTGATTACTGTTTTATAATTTGAATGCGAATGTGTAAAAGCTCCATATCCTTTCTGCCACTCAAATTTATATCTTGATAAACGGTTTGTTTTTATCCATGCATTGCTTGAAGTTTTTATTTCTTCAACCAGTTCAGGAATCAGATGATTTACATTGTAACCGATAAAAATATGTATATGATCCGAAACTGAACCTATTGCCAGTAACTTGTGGTTGTGGCTCTGTACAATGGCCGTGATGTACTTCTCAAGATCATCTTTCCATTCCTTCATGATCAGGGCATTGCGGTTTTTTACTGCAAAAACAAGATGGAAGAGGCATTGGGTGTATGTGTTTGCCATGGTTTTTTTATATTACGGTACTCTGTACCTCTCTTTGCTGTAGTTTCATTCTGTTTTACAAATAGTATCGGTGCTCTGCACCTTGCTTTATATCAATTTACAACTATCTTTCCTGTTTCAACAAAGCCTTCTCCATAAACCCTTACAAGATACAAACCTTTTGGCAAAGAAGAAACATCTATTGTTTTTTCGGGTTCCTTTATTTCTGAAATTGTTTTTATAACTCTGCCGAAATAATCAATAATTTCAATTTGCAATATATTACCGCAGCTCTTTATTGTAAGTTTTTCATTTGCAGGGTTTGGATAAATAAGCAATCCATTATCTGAACTCTCAGAAAACTCTAAAATATTAGAATAATCACATATACAACCTGTTGTATCACAACCGCAACTATCTACTTTTACCACCCACATTTGTTGGGGGTTAAAGACTACTCCAGCCATTACAAAACCTTTGTCAGAAGTTTGTTGAAGAGCAAATAACCATTCTTCGTCTCCAACTGGTGGTGTTATGTATTTTTTCTCTATACTGTCACCATCTGCTGTTAAACGTAGCAAGCCCGCTTTATACTCATTACCTAAATAGTCTCCAACTGTAAGTACTAAATCTCCATTATTGGCTTCAATTATTGAACCGACACCATGATATTCGGCAAGGATTCCAAATTGTTTATTCCATAATAAATTATAATTGGTATCTAGTTTTATAACATTATATTTACCATAATAAAAAGGATCCATAATTTCAATAATTGCATAATCTGTAGCAAAGACATAACCTCCATCGTTAGTTTGTTCTATATCATTAATACTACCGTCAGGATATGTTGGATGCCCGTAATGTTCTGTCCATTCTTCATTGCCCAAACTATCTGTTTTTATTAAATATCCGTCCCCCCCCCCATAACCTTTTGTATGTCCACCAATTAAATATCCTTTATCAGGTGTCTGTACAATGCAAAAACCATAATCTTTAGCTCCAGTTCCATAGTTTTTATACCATTGCATATTGCCCATAGCATCGGTTTTTACAAGTAATATATCTCCATCAGGGTCAAATTCATTTGTATATCCAATACATGCATAACCACTGTCGGATGTTTGTACATGATTATAAAATGTTGTA
>JBDRPR010000467.1:0-9156 GCA_043826845.1 Bacteroidota bacterium | reverse complement strand
ACGAGTTTTGCCCGTGTCATACTGGTTGATAGCAATAATATAGAGTATCTTGTGTACGAAGCATATCCCATGCTTTCAAAAGTTGGCACAATTTCTTTCACTAATGAAGGTGGTGAAACTTATTATTTAGATGCAAATTCACCATTTAATTTGAAGGTAGAATTAATTAATGCTACTATCAATTTTTCTACTGTTGATATTGTTAAAACTATTATACCTAATGTCGTAACACTAAGGAATCAGTACATGAATAATAAGCGGTCGAGTAATATCGCAGCTATTAATTATAATATAAAAGCAAAAGGATATTTGTGGGAAGCCGGCGATAATGCATTAGCACAACTATCATTTAATGAAAAGAAAAAAATGTTTTCTGCTGATAAACTCCCTAACCTTAGTGGTTTTGAGTATTACGCTGGCGGTATATTTGAAACGCCTTCTTATAAGTTACAAGCTAGCAAGAGTATTAGTATAGATCGCTTTGATTGGCGAAACAGGCATGGGGCAAATTGGGTTACTTCAGTTAAGGATCAAGGTACTGAAAATTCATGCTGGGCGTTTGCAGCTACAGCTTCTTTAGAATCTGTTATTAACTTATACTATAACCAGCATATTGACGAAGATTTATCTGAACAAGCATTTGTGTCATGCTATTATGGTATTTACAGAAGCGACGTGGTAACAGGATGGCCAACTCCTCCATTACAGCAATGTGCAGGTATAAATGCACCAACGAATGTTCTTTGTAGATTTAAAGAACTTGGTGCTGTTGACGAAAGTTGCTATCCTTATACAAATGTTTTTGATTTATTTGGTTTAGACATTTACAATCAGGCATGTCCAAATAGTCCATGGCCAAATAGTTGCACTATATGTGGCAATTTATGTTCAGATTATTTGCAGCGATTATGGAAAATAGATGATTTCAGAGAACTTGATGCTCCTGCATATTATTATCCTGCCCATACATATTCCGAAATATTAACAGAAACTAATCTGGAAGAAAATATTATACTTAATGGTCCTGTTGCATTTACTTATCAACCCTGGAGCCATTCAATGTGTTTTGTTGGTTTTGGAATGGTGAAAGTAGGTTATAAGATATATTTACCATCAGGTCCTATTATTATCCAGCCAGAGGATCCAAGAATAGGTCAAGTCTATTGGATTGTAAAAAATAGTGGAGGCACAGGCTGGGGTGAAAATGGTTTCGTTAATTTTTTTATAAATTTAACTGATATAGCCGTTGCCAGTATAATAAAAGCCCCAATTACCCATCCCACTACTACCAGTTACCAAGTAAATTACGAAGATGCAGATGGTGATGGTTATTATTGGTGGGGCATTGGGGACAAACCAGCCGGATGCCCTGGTCCAGCAGAAAGAGATTGTGATGATTCAAACCCATTTTTAGGTCCTTATGCTACAGATTATAGTTGTTCAGTTAATTGTAATTTATTTACATACAATTCAACACCGTATAATGTTTCATCTGATGAGTCATGGGATTTTGAAAAATGGATGAATAAAGATGTAATTATTAATGCAGGATGCACATTAACTATTAATAGCAAAGTAATATTTGAACATAATGCAAAAATTATTGTTAAACAAGGCGGTACCCTGATAATAGATGGTGGTACACTTACATCAATTACAGCATGTAGCAATAACCTCTGGCAGGGCGTTGAAGTCCAGGGCGACAAAACCCTGAGTCAGTTACCCGAAACCAACCAGGGCGTAATAGAAATAATAAACGGTGGCACAATAGAAAATGCAATTGCAGTAATTCGTACTTTAAACACAGATGCAACTCATCCTCTTGATTTTACCGGAGGTATTATTAAAGCAAACGGAGCAATATTTAAAAATAATTACTCGGGTATATATATTGCCCCCTATCATAATCACTTACCCAATGGAGCATTAACAGGCAACATAAGTTATATCCAAAACTGTAACTTTGAAACAAACTCAGTATTGAACAACCCGACACTAAACCCGACAAGTTTTATTCGTCTTGTAGATGTTGAAGGAATTATAATAAAAGGCAATACATTTACAAATACAAATCCTGCCCCCACAGCATTAAATGAAAAAGGGGACGGCATTTCAGTTTATAATGCAAGTTGCACAATTGCAGGCATATGTACAAGCGGCACAATACCATGCAGTTCATATCAACCCAATACATTTCAGGGATTAAATTACGCCATACAGGTTAACAATACTAATTCTCTTAAAACAGTTTCCATATCAAATAATACATTTAGCAACAATTACAGGGGAATTTTATTGAGATATACAAATAATTCAGTAATTACCTCAAACCAGTTTGATGTTCCGGATATACTAACCGGTAATCCACAGGGCAGTTATGGTATGTATATAGAAAGTTGCAGTGGTTACAAAATTGAGGGTAACGAATTTGCTACAACAAATAGCGGTAAATATGGAGTAGCATTTAAGACCTTTACTAACCAGGTCTCCAATACGCTTTATCATAATCAGTTTAATAATCTGGACATAGGTGTTCTTACGGCAAATTCATTTCCACCGCCATTGTTGTTAAAAGCTACCGGCCCGTCACTACCCACAGCAATCATTAACGGTTTGCAAATAAAGTGCAATAGGTTTGAAGACATCACAAACAAGAATATAGCTGTAACCTCCGGACAACTGGGCAGCTCTCAGGGTAAGTGTATTTCGGTTACATCACCCGCAAATAATATGTTTAGTATTACTACTGACGAACATATTTTTGTAAATCCGGGTGCAGGTTCATTCGGCTATTGTCATTCTACCGATGCCTTAACTACACCAGTTGTCTATACAAGCGGTAAGGTATCGTTGTTGCCATGTTCAGCATTTCCTGTTTTCATTGAGACAATTAGTTGCCCTTCTACGCTTAACATTATCATTGACCAACCATCAACTATGTCATACATATCCGGTCATAATACGCAGATTAACACGTTAGTTTCTGTCATTGACGGTAGCAATACTCAAAGCCTTTTAAACAATGTAAATTCAAACATTAATTCCGGAGAATTGAGAAATATATTACTTGCACCCGGTCCCTACCTTTCCGATACAGTTTTAATTGCAGTAATTATGAAAACAAATCCGGTACCTTCCGGTATCCTTAAAGAAATAATTGTTCCCAACTCACCTGTAACAACACCGGTAATGAATGCTATAAATATCATTAACCTTCCCGCTGGAATAATGCAGGAAATACAAACAGTTCAAACCGGAACTTCGGAGAGAGCGGTTTTAGAACAGCAAATAGCAACATTGCAGCAGCAAAAAGATTCAGCCACAGCAGAACTTATGCGTTATTATCTGAACGACACAACGGGTATAAAAATTGATAGCGTAATTCTTTTCTTAGAATCTCAAACTGATCTGGAATCCCAAAAACAACTTGTTACAGCATATCTTATGCAGGAAAATTGCACAGAGGCGAATGCTGTATTAGATTCCCTGCCTCAACAAAGCGAAGAAGAAATTATTTTTAAAGAATTTTATAGCATAATGCTCGAACTTTGTTCACAAGGCAAAACAGTATTTGATTTAACACCTGAGCAGGAACAAACAATGTATTCAATTGTTGCAACAAATACTACAACAGCCACTGCTGCTAAATCTGTGCTTACTTTGGTTTACGGCGAATATTACCCCGAAATAATTGAGGAACTCTATGAGGAAGGAGAAGCAGGAATTAAAGGGAACCTGTACGAAAGTTTTGAATGTGGCGGTAGTCCTGTTTTAGATACTAAAATTTACCTGTTTGACGAAAACAATGAGCTTGTAACATCAGTAAGTCCTGCAATAACCGATAGTACAGGATTTTTCTGGTTTAATAATTACTATTTATCACTTTTGGACACTACTGCTTTATATTCAATAAACACGACTGGCGGCTTTAAAATAGATAATCCCGAACTTAAAACAATACCCGAATGGTTCGGTTCAAGTCCGCTTACACTTAATTTAAGTAAAGTAAATATGGAGTGGTACGATAATTATGACAGTCCCGATTCTATTTGGTCTATCGGTACTAAAATTGACATAAGCGGCAACATATACGTAGCAGGTCGCACACGTAGAATGGTATCAAATGACGATGTAATATTAATAAAATATTCTCCACAGGGCGTAAGGTTGTGGGAGACTATATATGATTCAGGCATTAATGCATATGACAATGCAAATGATATGACAACCGATGCCAACGGAAATTGCTACTTATCTCTTACATCCGAAAACACTAATGTTGTTCTCCTTAAATACAACTCAAACGGACAATTATTGTGGTCAAAAAGTATTAATAATACTGCAAATACCAGGTACAACGCATTTAAAGTAAAATTAACTGCTTCAGGAAATGTGTGCATGGCGGGTTATTTGGCGACAATACCGGATGCAAATTCTGATGTTTTTATTGCAATGTTTGATAAAAACGGAAATCAAAAATGGTTGAAAACCTTCAATTTCAGCGACTATGATTTACTTATCGACATGAATATTGACAAGAATGATAATATTGTTTTTACCGGTGCTGTATATAATTCAACTTATTACGTAAAAAACTGTATAACCGCAAAAACAAATAAGAACGGAAATTTATTGTGGTCAAGGAATTATGTAACCACAGTAAATTCCAACGGCCAAATAATTGTAACTGATAATATGGGAAACATATATGTTGCAGGAATACAAGGACTGGGTTCTCCGGAAATGTTTCTGGTTTCATTCAATGCAAACGGGAGTCAGCAATGGATAAGCACATTGCCTTCATATTCACCTACTGATATGATGATAAGTAGCGACAACAGCCTGTATATTGGCGGTGTCGGAACAACTGATATTTTTGTTTCAAAATATAATTCCAGCGGTAATCAGTTATGGTTAAGTACATATAATGGCATTTCTAACGGTTATGACGCCGGTTCTGCAATAGCACTTGATCAGAATGATGAAGTATATATAACCGGATGGTCTGCTACTTCTCCTGTTCCTGTTAATGATAAGCTTCGTGATATGACTACGTTGAAATATAACAATAACGGCGAATTGCTTTGGGATATGACATTTAATACTCCGACACATAACATAAACTCCGGCAACGATATTATTGTAAGTGAAAACAATAATGTTTATGTTACAGGACAGAGTGGGACTAAGGCACATATTTTTATGTCAACCTTTAAATACTCCCAATGCCCTTCAACAGCTGAGTTAAGGTCTGGTATGGCACCGAATATTGACAACAACGAATCAGATTCTGATATCCAAGTAATGAACTTCAATGAAAACGCAATTACGGTTTATCCCAACCCATACAGTGACAATACGCTAATTGAACTGGTATTAAATTCCGACGCTGATGTTTCTCTTGAAGTATATACTATGACTGGGCAGTGTGTTGCCAATATATATACAGGTCTTGCAAAAGTAGGAACTTACAAATACGAATTCAGCGCAAAGAAACTCGGCTATAGTGCAGGAACATATATTCTAAAGGGAACCGTAAACAATGAGGTATCAAGTTATTGGCTAGTGGAATTAAAATAATAATCTATTGTAATCTAAAGCAATGTAATGACAAAGACAACCACACAAGAACTTTCGGTATGACAACGGTATGACATGATAATATTGACAGTGAAATAATTACGGTGGGTAACACGGGCTTAGCGTCATGCAAAACAATATTTATAATGATTTGATATTAAGGTGTTTTGCACGAACTCAAAGTCCGATTCCGATTTATGTAGATAATAGTAAAGTGATAATATAGTAAAAAAATACTGGTTGCGGGTAAAAAATTAAAATGAAGTGAGTCATGAAAAATTTGAAATATGACAAAGGGAAATAGAATTGATCATTTATGTTTATAAAATGACCGGAAACCAGTAACCAGAAACAAAAAATATAAAATTCTTGGTATCATTAAACAATATAACAGTTCGTTTTGGGGGTTTCACCCTTTTTGAAGAAGTATCTTTTCATATAGGCAATAAGGATCGTATTGGACTTGTCGGGAAAAATGGTGCAGGAAAATCGACATTGCTCAAAATAATAACCGGCGAACAATCAGCAGATGAGGGTACTGTCAGTCTGCCGAATGAAGTATGTATCGGTTACCTTCCTCAGAACATGAATTGTAAAAACAATCATACAGTGTGGCAGGAAACTGAGCTTGCATATGAAGAAGTTAAAGAACTGGAAAAAACAATACTGAAACTAACAGGTGAAATTGCAGAAAGAGATGATTATGAGTCTGAAAACTATATAAATTTACTTGAAAAAATTTCTCATTCAAACGACAGGCTTGAAGTTCTCGGAAGCTCAAATATTGATGCAGAAATAGAACATACTCTAACCGGTTTGGGATTCATATCAAAGGATTTTGACAAACTGACCTCTGAATTAAGCGGAGGTTGGCGTATGCGTATTGAGCTTGCAAAAATACTTTTAAAGAGACCTGATTTGTTGCTACTTGATGAACCTACAAATCATCTGGATATTGAATCTATTCAGTGGCTTGAGGAGTTTCTGTCAAGTTTTCCGGGTTCTGTATTGCTTATTTCTCACGATCGTGCTTTTCTAGACAATATAACAAACCGTACAATTGAAATATCATTAGGAAAAATTTACGACTATAAAACATCATACTCGAAATATGTTGAACTAAGAAAAGAAAGGTTCGAACAGCAACTTGCCGCATTTAACAATCAACAAAAAGTAATTAAAGACACAGAAAGATTCATAGAAAGATTCCGGTATAAAAACACAAAGTCCGTTCAGGTACAATCAAGAATAAAAATGCTAAATAAACTTGAGCGTATTGAAGTTGATCAGGAAGATAAGGCTTCAGTTCATTTTCGTTTTCCACCAGCTCCTAGATCGGGAACAGATGTTATTGAAATTAAAGAGCTTTCAAAAAGCTATGGCACAACTGAAGTTCTTAAAAATATTGACCTTATAATACAACGAAACGAAAAAGTTGCTTTTGTAGGAAAAAACGGAGAAGGTAAAACAACTCTTTCACGAATTATTGCAGGAGAACTTGATTATAAGGGAGAATTTAAATTCGGTCATAATGTTAAATTTGGATATTATGCACAAAATCAGGATGAACTGATGGACGAAAATAAAACCGTTTTACAAACTATTGATGAAGTTGCTGTTGGAGATATTAGGACAAGAATAAGAGATATTTTAGGGTCATTTCTGTTTAGCGGTGAAGATGTTGATAAAAAAGTCAAAGTTCTTTCGGGTGGAGAAAGATCAAGACTGGCGTTGGCTAAACTGCTACTTGAACCTGTAAGTCTTTTGATACTTGATGAACCAACCAATCATCTTGACATGCTTTCAAAAGAAATTCTTAAAAATGCTCTGATAAAATATGATGGAACTCTTATCCTTGTATCTCATGACAGATATTTTCTTGACGGATTGATAAATAAAGTCTATGAATTTAAGAACCATAAAATTCATGAGTCAATCGGTGGAATTTATGATTTTTTAAGAAAGCGAAAAATTGAAAATCTCAGGGATCTTGATATCAAATCCCAGCAAAAACAGACTCAGTACAAAATGGTTTCAATCAACAAACTGGATTACGAATCAAAAAAAGAGCTCGAAAAACAGATACGAAAGCTAACCAACCAGGTACAAAGATCTGAGAAACAAATCGAAGAACTTGAATCTGAAATTGTTGCTGTCAATTATAAACTTGAAAATCCCGACAGGGAAGTCAAAGAACAATTGTTAGATAATACTCTTTACGAAAAATATGAAAACTGTAAAGAAGAACTTGAAAAGGAAATGCAAAACTGGGAAAAACTTCATATTGAACTTGAAAAATTAATAAATAAAAGAATTTGATATCATTATGATCAATTATGATGAAATAAATACCAAAAGGCTAATCTTACGAAGACTTGATGAGAATGATGCCGGTACTGTTTTTAGAATTTTTTCTGATCCTGAAACTATTAAATTTGTAAATACCGGACAGCATGAATCTTTAGATGATTCAAAAAAGCTGATAAAATACTATCTTGATCAATCAGAGAATAAACAGGGTTTTATGTGGTCAATTGATTTTAAAGAACAAAGAAAGATGATTGGAATAATCGGGTTATTGCATATAAATCATGATCATGCATATTGTTCATTTGGATCTTTGCTGCTCAGAGAGTTTTGGAACCAGTCATACAATACCGAAGCGCATATAGCACTGATTAATTTTGCCTTTACAAAAACCAAACTGAACAGAATTGAATCACAATTTTTTGAAAATCATAAGGCAGTTGAACGGATGCTGATAAAGTCAGGGATGAAAAATGAAGGCATATTACGCGAAAATTTTTTATTGCATGGTAAGTTTGTAAATTCAAAACTTTATTCAATCATCAAATCAGATTTTCTTAATAACAGGGATTTTTATAGCTTTTCAGGATAAAATTAAAGGCTCTTTTCTAATTGCTGGTTAATCATTGTTTGATGAGCAAGAAGGATTAATTAACCTATTGTTCATCTGGATGAAGTTGGCAATTTGCATAAGGCAGTTGGCAAATTTCCTTCTTAATTCACTTTGCCAACTGTCAATTGCCTATTGCTGACTGATTAACCAGCTGATATCTAATTTATATAAAAAATCAACCTTTATTTAGAATTGAGCCAAATTAAATAATGAAAATAACCACCAGGAACGCAAAGAAAAATTAGTTTTAATTTGTTATTTTTGCAAATAGTAATAAAAATCTGAATTCACCACTGATCAGTAAGAAATATTCTATTAAACACGTGAACATACGCAGGTTACAAATTATCCAATTATTAATATTTTTTCTGTTTTTAACAGCCTGCTTTTCATATAAAACCAGTGTAAGAAATTCAAATGTTTCTTATATTTATAATCCCGGCTCAACACCTTTACATCCTGAGTTCAGGGTATATCACAATACAGATTCCACTTCGGTGATTTATACAGAAATTTTTCTTAACGAACTTCTGTTTATCAGGAAAACTGATATTAGTCCTTTAGAAGCGGTTGTTAAATTCAAATATGAACTATTAGGATCAATTGATGAAAATAATATCCTTGATAGTGCATCCTATATATTTTATATCGAAAAA
>JBDRPR010000466.1:0-7178 GCA_043826845.1 Bacteroidota bacterium | reverse complement strand
CGCCTTATGTAAATTTTTATTTAAAGATTTTGTTGCCATAATTATTTAATTAAATCATCAACACCAACACCAAGCGCTTTGGCGATTTTGGATAGCGTTTCTATGGTTGGATTAACATTCGCTCCCGATTCTATCTTGATGATTGTGTTATAAGTCACATCAGCAAGTTTTGAGAGCTTATCTTGAGAAATACCGAGTTTGTTTCGGTATTTCTTCATATTCTCTGCGATTGTGGATTTGTTTGTTGACGGCATTGTAATATATTACTATAATTAAAGTAATAGCGATTTATATTGCTTAATTTATTACTATGTTATCAAATTTATTCACATTCGTAAAGGCAAAAGGGAGTTCCTTGTCGTTGCCCGCGCACGGGAGGGCTGGGGCAAGGGCAACATCTTCTTTGGGGGTGTTGTATATTACCAGTTTCAGGCAGTTTATGGATTCACTTGAAATGTACGATATGGCAGAACCGGTTTGCCATGAGTGGGTCAACGACGATATCCATGTACGGAAATATGATTTTTCATTGACCACAGATACATTCGCCATAGTTTTCGGTGAGGAATTTGGTAATTACTGCCACCCGAGGAAAGACAAAGTGTCTTCCGGATTCGGAACGAGGCGCTGGCGGTTTCACTACGGGGTGGATATCGGCCTGGATACCGGTGATCCGGTTTACTGTGCTTTTGATGGCGTGGTAAGGATTTCGACCTACAGCAAAACCTATGGCAATGTGGTGGTGGTGAGACATGCCAACGGACTTGAGACCCTGTATGCACATCTTTCAAAAAGAAGTGTTGATATTGATTCAACGCTTTTATCAGGTGATGTTATTGGTCTTGGAGGAAATACCGGCAGGTCGTATGGAAGCCACCTGCATTTTGAGACCCGTTTTTTCGACGAGGCCATTGACCCCCGCGACATCATCGATTTTGAAAATTATGACCTTTTGAATGATTCACTGGAACTTACCGCCTGTCATTTTCATTACAGGGATTACATAAAAGAACTGAATAAAATCCAGTACCATATCGTGAAAAAAGGGAACACCCTTTCGCATATTGCCAAATGGTACGGTACCTCTGTATCGCAGATATGCAGGCTGAACGGGATATCAAAAAGCAAAGTGCTTCAGATCGGAGAGAGGATCAGGGTAAGATAATCCCTGCGAACTGAAATTCATTTCAAAAATTAATATGCTGCTTCTGTATTTTCAATCACAAGCCTGGTCTGCATGACCCAGTTGTCGGCAACGCGAACTGTCAGAATTCTGCACCTGGCTACTGTTCCCGTGAATTTCTTCACAAGCCGGATGTCACTCCTTCGCTCAAGGGGTAAGGTTGAAACATTATAGAATGAGATCAGCTTTGATTTGTCATAATGCTTGTTCATGCCGTATTCTATGCCTGTGGTCAGGTCTCTGACCATGAAGCCGGGGATCTCGTCTGTCTGTTCCCTGCCTTTCCGGTCGGTTTCCACATAAACAAAGTTGCTGACTTCAATTTTATGTCCCAGCGGGATTGGCGCTGCATAGTCGAGGGTGATGTCCTGTGTGGGTTCCATGAAAAAGATGAATTAAATTTTTAATCAACAAAATGATATAAAGTCACAAGTAATGCTAATTTCAATCAATATTTTTTTACTCAATAATAATCTTTCTAAACTCAGTATTTGAGTTTGTTATTATTTTAATGACATATATTCCAGATTTTAAATCTGTTATATCAAATCTATTTTCGTTGACTTCATTCATATTAAAATATCGTATTCTTCTTCCGGATTCATCAATAATCTCAATTTTCAGAATATCTGTACCATTAATCGTAAATATACCTTTTGAAGGATTTGGAAAAACACTAATATTTAATATCTCAGACCCTCCACAAACATTAACTCCAGTAATAGTGTAACAATCAGATGTATCAACACAAGTTCCATCATTTATTATCACAGCATAAACTCCATCCTCTGTAGCTGTAAAAGTCTGATTAATTTCTCCTGAGATTGGTACATTTCCATTATTGCAATCAATCCATTGATAACTAGCCCCGATAGTATTTGCAATTAATGAGATCCCATTTTCAGTAACAGAAACATCCACAAAATTTACAGCAAGATTTAAGCTGAGAACACTATCACAACCATAAATATTATTATATGTATTATTATAAAGTCCTGATAAACAATAGTAATTCCCATCCCATAAGATGCTATCACCTAAACATATTGTTGCACTGTCAAGATGGTATTCTTCCTTATTGTAGAATATTACCTGAGAGCCAGTCAATACTGTATCATACACTGTTACCCAGGCATCCTCAGTCGTTATTGGAATATTATAGTCAAAATAAATATCTACATGATTATGGATCTCAGTGCCATTAGGTAATGAATCAAGTGGTGATATCTTAAATTTAACAAAACCTTTACTCATTAATTCATTTGTTGAACTATCTGGCAGACAAATATCGTTGAATGTAAATTTTACCACAAGTTGTCCATGTCCATATACATCAATTATATATGGATGTGAGCTTACACCCCAATCAATAGAGAATATATCTAAATACGTTGAAATAGTGTCAACAACAATTACATTATATGCAGTATCCGTACCTGTATTTTGGAACTGAATAACATATTCAAGTTGTGTACTTGGCAAAATATAGTTATTTGAAGTAAAACCTGTTGGACTAACATTTTTCTCATTCGGATCATAACTATCAATGATCATCCTACAGTCAATCTCAACATTCACATCTTGATCATCCATAGGTAAATTATTTATTAATCCTAAAGAAATTCCAGTTGTGTCTCCACATAATTCAATGGTTGCATTTGGATGACTGTTTCCCGGATGCATTGGATGCTGATCCGCCTCAAGTCTAATGGTCTGACCATTAGCCATTAATTCAATAACTAAGGAATCCTGACCAGATAACTGAAAGTATTCAGTCAAACATAGTCTATTATCAGCATATATTCTATATTCTGAAGGAACTAGCATATCTCCACTTCCGAAATTACCAGTATTGAATATTTTAAAGCAGACTAAAGAATCTCCTAAACATTCACCATCAACCATTATTGATGAATGATCCCACAGATTATAAGCATTAGTATCAATCTGATCTACACAATCATTTGGAGGTATTATCCATGCCTTTGAACATTGAGTGAAACCAGTGATACCTAAAATACAATCTACAGAATCTATTATATGAATGGTTCCACATTCACCTTGTACCAGGTCATTAATGTCAAATATATAATTTCCGACACTATCTATATTATAGGGGGAATCTGCAGAAAGAAATTGTACATATTCCGGCATCTGAACAAATACCTGAACATTGGTTGCATCAGCATATCCTTCATTGCAGTATTGAACATATGTATTATTTCGGAAACACCTTCTTCGTCTATCACTATTAATATCAATAGTTAAATAAGGACAAGCAATCCCTTCATTATGAAAATCCAAACCTGTTGTATCGATACCTAATGAGTCAAACACAACTGTATGATAATTTGTTACCGGGCATAAAGTATTTAGGAGAATCAGACTGTTGTCAGGAATGACCTGTTCAACCTGATAGGTGCCTGTATCAGTATATATCTTGTAGTATCCCAGACTGTCAGTAATGCCATAAAAATCATCCGGACCTGTTTTCACTATCATACCAATAAACTTATGCTCATCGCCATCTATTGTACAATTTGTATCAATATAAACAGTTCCTGAGATAGTATCCGGATCTGCAATTCCATATAGGCAGTGTGTTCCAAATGTTGTATTTTGATCAATATTGGGAAAGTGAATATATGCCCAAACGGGATCATCAACTTCAATACATTGTAAATTTGGATTATTTGTAGTTTTCAAATTTGAAATAATATAATTATTTCCATTTTTCAAATTCAAATAATTAAGATTATTATCATTGCACCAAAATGTTGTTAACAGACTGTTATTCATTACATTTAGGCTTTGTATGTTATTTCCACTCACAGCAAGATAATATAATAATGGGTTATTACTAACATCCAATTCCGTCAGATTATTATATCCACAATTCAGGTAGTTTAAATTTGTATTATTAGAAAGATTGATACTTGATATTTGAATATTAAAACATACCAGTTTCTCAAGTAGAGTATTATTTGATAAGATTATCACGCCAAGAGCATTATTTGTACACTCAAGTTCAACAAGAGCTAAGTTATTACTAACATCTAATGATGTAATATCAGTATTTCCACAATGCAAATCGACAAGGTTAATATTATTACTGACATTTAATGTACCTAAGTCATTATTATTACATGTTAGTTGAGACAGAAGAATATTGTTATCAACATTGAGTGATGTCAAAAGATTTGTATTACATAATAATGTTGTGAGGTTGGTATTATTTGATACATTTAAGCCTGCTATTTGATTTTGTGGACAGTTAATTAATTCTAATGCTATATTATTGTCAAGATTTAATATGGAAATCTGGTTATTTGCACACCATAATTCGATCAAATTTAGGTTATTATCGACATTCAGAGCAGTGATATAGTTTGATTGACAGTTTAATTCAACTAACAGTGTATTATTACTTATATCTAAACTGTTTAATGAGTTGTGTGAACAGTTTAAACGTATGAGATTTATATTATTACTTAGGTTAATGCTTGATAATTGATTAAAATAACAATTTAGAGTATCGATATTAATAAATTCCTCGATACCTGTTAAGTCTGTAATGTTATATCCGCTAACATCCAAACATCCTGTATATGCATTCGCTTCACTAATCTGTATTTGCCAATCTGAATTCAAATCAACACCTGGATTCTCATTCAAAATAGCATTTTTAAATAACAGGTCAGGAATATTCAATATCTGTGCATATGTACATTGATAAAAAAGAATTATCAATAATGTAAATATTGTTTTTTTCATATTTCTGCATCTATTAAGACAAAACAAGGTGGAATAATTACTCACTAAAGATAGGGTGTAATTTTCAAATTTCAAATTTTAAATTGAGATATTGACTATTTAAGAAAATTTAAGTTTAATGCCGATGTTGTGAAAAAAAAAAGCCCCTCATTTGAAGAGCTTTGTGAGCCTTGGCGGACTAAACCCTGCCTGCTAAACGCTATCAGGCAGGCAACTGAGCTATAACGGAATTCCAAATAAATTCTCTACCCCTCGATGTTTTCAACTCCTTCTCCCTTTTCATGGCTGATGCCCTTGTGTCAAATTCTTCGGTATATACGATGACCCATGGTCGAAAGGATCTTGTCCAGCCTTTGTTCCCTGGATCATTATGAGATGATAACCTGTTGTCTACATCAGAAGAATATCCAATATAAATCTTATTGAAATCCTTTGAGTATAAAACGTATACTTTATATGTTCCCATATACTAAAAAAAGGAAACCTATAAAGTTTCCCTTGTGTGCCTTACTGGATTCGAACCAGTGACCCCTACCCTGTCAAGGTAATGCTCTGAACCAACTGAGCTAAAGGCACTTTATATTATTTTTAAGAACTTCCAACCTACACTGTCATCCGCCGGCTGGCGGACTGAACCCTGCCTGCTAAACGCAGTCAGGCAGGCAACTGAGCTAAAGAAACATGTCTTTATTTACACTGCAAATATAATCTCTCTTTTCAATTTTTCAAATTATGCGGAAGACTAATATCCCGTGTATTCCTTCAGGTATCTGACCTTGCTGATATTCTTCTCCATGTCCATAGTAACCTCTGCAACCGGCAATCCGAATTCCCTGGCATAGAAATTATAGATCAGGACTTTTTCATCCGTGGATGTACCCGACGGGAACCACCCCAAAGTAGTATGTATTTCAAGATCAGCAGTGCGTATTTCCTGCCGTGCTTCGCGCAGGCATGGTATGGTATCGGCATTAAGCACAATCCTCCCCCAGGCGTTAAATGAACTGATTACTTCTGTCATCATGGTGTACCTTATGGAGTCAACAGCTACAGGGAATCCGAAAATAATAATGGAAGTGTCGTAGGGTTGGGTGACTTGGGCTCTGACAATATCTTCAAACTCCGCACCGAATTTTATCGGGAATGAAGCAAATTTCATGGTATTGGAAAACGGAATGGATGTGCGTTGCCCCATCATGGTATCAGCAACCCCCAATACTTCCACCTTCTCTTTGCTGCTATACGCAAAAAATGCTTTCATCTTATTTTCAACCACTGCCAGCGTGGCTTCTGGGAAGTCTGAGCCATTAGGATCGAGCAAAGGCATCATAGCTTCCAGCGTGTCGGTGTATGTCCCGGTCAGCACAGAAAAACTCCATAGCGCATTTTCTTTTATGGTATCGCCATCAAGCACACTCGCCCCTGACTCATCAACGTTATATACCATCCGTTCACCTGCAGTGATAAAATCATCATACTCATAGCTGATGGGTTCCGGGACTTTTTCTTTTTCCGTATCATCCTTGGGTATGTAAGGAATGGGATCTTCTTTCTGGCAGGAAATAAACACTATAGCCAAAAGGCCTGCAATAAAAAAAATGTTTTTCATGCTGCTTTGTATTTTATTCAAGTTCGATGGTAGCTTCGTATGTATCGTCCTGCTTGAATATCAGCAGGGTTTTTCCCGATATAAAAACATCTTTTTCAATCTCATATTCTGCTTTTGCAGTCAGGATGCAGTCATTTTCAACCACAAATTCCACTCGTCCTGCAGGATTAGTGACTTTGCTGTCTTCAATCACTTCATCTTCGGGGTCAATATATGAACCGTTGGGAGTGGAATACATGACAACAGTAACATCAGGCACAGGTACCTCTATGCCATCGTTGTTAATCATTATGACCGCAACAACAGCCTTAGGCGGCTGGGGTTTTCTGCAACCCGATGCAAATACAGCCAACAAGATAATTATGGGCAGAAGGAATAACCTGCTGAATTTCATCCGGAAGTGGTTTATTGTTGTTTCTTAAGAATAACGGTTTCTTCGTATGTTTCGTCAAATTTCAGTATTAGCGCCCCGATGCCCACCAAAGTATCGTTCTTTTTCCTTCCCCATTTGGCTTCCACCAGCAAAATACTTTCAAAGGCAAATTCATGATAGGTTTTTCCACTCTCATCTGTTACCATAATTTCCTGCACAATGCTGCTGTCTGGATCAAT
>JBDRPR010000465.1:0-2621 GCA_043826845.1 Bacteroidota bacterium | reverse complement strand
TATTAAACTATTTTACGATAAGTTAGTTTCAAATATCAAGTGAGAAATGTGAATAATAATTATTATTACTGCACAAGTACTTTCTCTACTCTGATATTTGTTCCTGATATTACTCTTATATAATAAATTCCCATTGCCAAGTCTGACAAATCAAATTTTTCCTTAATGTAATAAATATCGCGTAACTCTCTGGTTTCAATTAACAGTCCGCGAATATCCATTATTTCAACAAAAACATTTTCAATTTCAGTGTTAGTTAATTCAAGAGTAAATTCACCTTTATTTGGATTTGGATATATTGTAAGTAAGAATAGCCCATCTTCATCAGTGATGGAAATTGCAAAATCAATAATAAATGATTCAATATACTCACAACCAAGGTCATCAGTTACAGTCACCCAATATGTACCAGGCAGGAGATTAAATAAATCTTCATTTGTATCACCTGTATTCCAGTAGAACGTGTATGTGCCGGTACCGGTTATCGTCAAATCAATACTGCCATCAGGGCAAATACTGCAAGTTGCATTGCTAATAACTGAACTGACTGCATAGTTGCCGAGAAAGTTTACAATATAACAATCAGTATATGTGTAAGCGGTAATGTCATCGGTGATCGTTAAATAATATGTTCCAAAAGAAATATTATATAAATTCTGACTTGTAGCACCATTACTCCAGTTGTATGAGTAATTGCCTGTACCACCGCTTACGGTTAAAACAATCGATCCGATTGAAGCGCTGCATGTATCATCTGTAACTGTTGCAATTGCTGTTAAGAGATTTGAGGGGTAACCTAAATAATATGTCTCAACCATTTCGCAACCTCCAATATCATATATTGTTACAGTATAAGTTCCGGGGAGTAGGTCAGTCAAATCCTCAGTTATTTCTGCATTACTCCAGATAAATGTGTAGTTTGAACTTCCTGTAAGGGTTTGGTCAATTCCACCATCATTACAGGTTCCACAAGTTGCATCAGAAACATTTGCATTTAGTGTAAAAGTCCCGATATTATTAACTGTGTATGATTCAATAACGGAATAACTTGTTACATTATCTGTAACTGTCACATCATATATGCCATCAGTTAGACTATATATGTTCTGGCTAATTGCTCCATTGCTCCAGCTGTATGAATAATTACCTGAACCACCGGATATTGTAATTTCTATAAATCCTAGTGCGTTATTGCATGAATCATTATCAACTGTTTCTGTAACTGTTAACAGGTTTGCAGGGTATCCAATAGTGTATGTTATAACTTGCTCACAGTTTATACCATCTGTAATTGTCACTACATATGTACCCGGCAACAAGTTGGTAAGATCTTCGAAAGTTGCACCATTATTCCAGATAAATGTATAGTTTGAGCTTCCTGTAACTGTCTGGTTAATAGTGCCATCGCTACATGTACCGCATGAAGCATCAGAAACTCCCGAACTCACTGTAAAACTGCCAGTAAAGTTTATTGTATATGATTCGGTCAAAATGTATCCGGTAATATTATCAGTTATTGTAACATTATAAGTGCCCGCAGTTAAATTGTAAATATCTGATGTAGTTGCACCTGTGCTCCATAGATATGAATAATCTCCTGTTCCTCCATTAACAAAAAGTTCTATATAAGCTTGTGCTGTATTACATGAATCATCTGCAACAGTTGCTGATACTGTTAATTGATATTGTGGATATGCAACAACATAAGTTTCGATAACTTCACAACCGGCAATGTCAGAAATAGTTACAATGTAGTTATCCGATATTAATCCGGAAATATCTTCAGTAGAAGCACCATTACTCCAGTTATATGTGTAGCCCGAACTGCCTGATAATGTCAGATTAATACTGCCGTTTGAACAAGTACCACAAGTCGCATTTGCAATGATCTCAGTTACAGTAAAACTGCCAATATTATTTACATAAAACGATTCAAGTAAAGTGTATCCTGTAATATTATCAGTAATAGTAACATCATATGTTCCGATAGCGAGATTGTAGATATCCTGAGTTGTTGCTGTTGTACTCCAGTTGTACGAATAATTATCAGAACCACCGTTGATTATCAGTTCGATGTATCCTTGAGCAAGATTACAGGAATCATCTGCAATTGTAGCTACAGCAAATAATTGATTTGGCTGATAGCCTACATTATATGTTTCTACCATCTCACAACCTGCAATATCACTGATTGTAACAGTATAACTGCCAGGCAATAAACCCAAAATATCTTCTGTTGTAGCACTGTTGTCCCAAATAAATGTGTATCCTGAACTTCCAGCAATTGTTAAGTTAATAGCACCATCATTGCAAGAAGGACACATAGCACTTGTCAAAATGTAGCTAATGGTATAGCCACCAATATTATCAATAATATATGATTCGGATTGCATATAACCGGAAATATTATCAGTAATTGTCACGTTATATATCCCTGCAGATAAGCTGTATATATTCTGAGTCGTAGCACCTGAGCTCCAGACATAAGAATAATCGCCGGTACCACCAGTGATAACAAGTTCAATAAATCCCTGATTGATATTACAGGAATCATTTTCTAATGTTGCTGTAATTGAGAATTGACTTGAAGGATAAGATATTTCATACGTTTCAACCGTTTC
>JBDRPR010000464.1:0-5818 GCA_043826845.1 Bacteroidota bacterium | reverse complement strand
AATTAAACTGAAAAAAATAAATAAACGTTTGTTAATATAAAGTATTTAATGATAAAAACTATTTGTCTAATATTTATATTGATTATCTATTACTTATCAGTTTCTACTTTATTTTGCCAAACATCTGGTGAAGAATCTGAATATGTTAATGATGATTTTCTCAGATACAATAACCATGTTTACAAAGACAGTATTTATACAATTCAACTTCATAAAGAAGGCTGGGAACTGACCTACCCTGTTATTAATCTTGACTCAGAGGACAGACTTCTGTTATCATTTGATGACCTGAATCCTGAAATAAAAAACTATTACTACACTTTTGTTCATTGCAATACAATATGGGAACCCTCAGGTTTGATGACAAACGAATTTCTTGAAGGATTTGCTGAGAACCAGATTAATGATTATTCGTTTTCTTTTAATACTACGATTAAGTATGTTCATTATTCAGTTGTTTTCCCAAACGATGATGTCAAATTTGTTTATTCGGGGAATTATATTGTTATGGTTTATGAAGATTTTAATCAGGAAAAATTGGTTTTCACCAGAAGATTCTCTGTGGTTGAACAACTTGCTCAAATTGATGCAGTTATTAAACAGGCGTCACAACTTGATCTCAGAAAATCAAGTCAGGAAATTGATTTTACAATAAAACATTCCGGACTGCAGATTGATGATCCTTACAATGATATCAAGGTTGTTATTTGCCAGAACAACCGCTGGGATAATGCTGTGAAAGACATAAAACCTTTATTGATTAAAAATAATGAACTGTACTATGACTATGATCAGGAAAACGTTTTTGAAGCAGGAAGTGAGTTCAGAAATTTTGATATAAAAAGCATTCGGTACCAAACCCAATATATTCAGGAAATAGTCTTTAAAGAACCATTTTATCATGTCAGACTTCTTAGTGATGATTACCGCAGGTTTAAAATATTCTTTCACGACAAGGATATTAACGGCAGATACTTTATTAAAATTGATGACAGGGACGACAGCAATGTCGAAGCTGATTATGTATATGTTTATTTCACTCTTCCGTTTGATGCTCCGGTTATTGACGGGAATATATATGTATTTGGAGCTTTAAGCAACTGGAATTTTAACAGCAAAAACCAAATGTTTTACAATTATGAAGAAAAAGCATATCAGTTGAAACTTCTTATCAAACAAGGTTACTATAATTATGAATACGTTTATGTTAAAGATGGCTCTGAATATGCTGACCATACTTATATTGAAGGAAGCCATTATGAAACTGAAAACGATTATATTATTTATATCTATTATAAAAATATCCGATCAAGATATTATAGACTGGTTGGATACCAAATAATTAATTCTCAGATTAATTAACTTTTATTTGTATGATGAAATTTTTTCTGTCCTTTTTATTGATGGTTTCTTCAATTATTTTCGGATTTTCCGGTCAGGGAGAAATCAATTTTGTCGAGACCACTGTTGAAATTAAACCTGATGGCGTGGCCCTTGTAACTTATATTGTGCAATGGAAAGTGCTGTCAGGAAAATTGCATGGTTTTTACTTTAATGGTAACGATAAACTGGCAATCAACGAGTTTATAAATACTTATGCTGTTGATGATGCAGGTAAAAAATATGACCTTAGTATCACTCCTGTTTCTACTGATAAATGGGATGTAATTCTTGCAAACGGAATTGGTGTTGAGAAGGGAACTATTACATATTATTTTTCCTTTGAAACTGATTTTCAGAAAGCAGGTTATATGGGTTATACTATGAGGGATGACTCAGTCAAACTTGCATATTTTCACTGGTCGCCAGTTATCTGGGATGAAGCCTATAATCAGGATCATTACACTTTAAGAATTATTTTACCTGTTGATGATCTTCCAAAAATAGACAGCCTTAGAGACTATATCTATGAAAATGAAATTGTTTTAACCGAGACTTATGTTAATCAATACTATAAAATTGATTATCAGAGGTCTGACGATAACCGCCTGATATTATTATTTCATAAAAATTTGCCAGGCAATATGTTTCATATGATTACCCAGTTTTATTTACCTGCAAAATATTTTGAATTCCCTGAATCACTACAGGAAATGAGAAGTTTTAAGAAGGATGAAATCTTTTTTTATGATCCCATAACAGGTTATAGCACTAATAATGAAACCGATAATTCAACATATAACGATGAATACGACTCGGATCTGTATGACAACTATTTTGATGATTATTTTAATCCTGACAGAGAAAAACAATATCTGATATATGGTTTTATAGTGCTTGGCATTATTATTCTTTTATTAATAATTATTAAACATAAATCAGTAGTTAAAGCACATTCCGGACTTGATGAAATAAAATGGGAGAATATTGACTGGACTCCCCCAAAAATTACCTTGTCGAATTTCAGAATTCCAGGAAAAATATGTAAAAATCTGAATGAAATTGAATCAGCAATATATCTGGGAATTCCAATTAAAAGGGTTTTGAGTGGGATTATTGTATCACTTAATGCTGAAAATTACATCGAAATTATTTCAGGAAGTCCTTTAAGAGCAAGAGTGAATCGTGATGCAAATACCGGAAAACTTGACAATTATGAATTAATGATCTATGAATCACTGGCTGATGATGAAAAATTTTCTCAATCAGAACTGGAAATCATTATGAATACTGCTGTTAAAAAGATACAGGAAAAAGCCTGGGATTGCGATATTGAAGCCACAAAAGAGCACTATTCTTCAGAATTTAAAGAATTTGGCAAAGAAAAAAATCAGCCTGAAAAAGTCTATAATAACACAGAATCTTCATGGTTTTTCAGATATTATTCTTCTCGTTTGTACTTATATACTTTATTGGGTTATAACAAAGATCCATTCTATTTTGAATCTGATTTACCTCTTGATACTGATCATATTGTTCAGGGAGTCGGAATAAAAGATATTATTGGTGACTTAAATGTATGTCACGACGCATGTCATTCGGCATGCCATTCAGCTTGCCATTCTGCATGTCACTCTGCCTGCCATTCTGCTTGTCATTCTGCATGCCATTCTGCCTGTGTAAGCGGAGGATCTCATTAAATCATGAACCGTAATAATAAATATCAATATTTATGGGTTGATGAATTCATCAAAAATGTAAAACCATATATTTTTGTAAGAACAGAAGATAATCTGCTGATAAAAAGACCTAATAACGCCACAAAACTAAATGAAAACGGTGCAAAAATTCTTAAATATCTGCTCGACGGAGGAAATATAAAAACCCTGATAAAAACGGCAGGAAAAGAAAAAGAAACTGAAATATTGAATTTTATTATTGGGGTGAGAGAATACCTGAAAGGAAATCTGGATGAATTCACCTTAAATCCGGCTGTTGAAATAAAGGCATTTAATATGAATTTCAGTCAATTTCCGGTTCTTTCAGAACTGGCAATTACATATTCATGTAATCTGAAATGCAAATTTTGCTATGCAGGCTGCAACTGCACTTCCAATCCTTGCGGAACAGATGCCGAACTGACTGAAAAACAATTTAAAGAGGTAATTAATAAAATTTATACACAGGCTAAAGTGCCTTCAATAAGTTTCACAGGAGGAGAACCATGTCTTAAAAAAGATTTGCTTCTTTCACTTATTTCTTATGCAAAAAAGCTGGAAATGAGAGTAAATCTGATAACAAACGGAAGCCTTATTGACAAAAATTATGCACATGACCTGAAAAATGCAGGGCTTGATTCAGTTCAGGTAAGTCTGGAGGGTGTAAATGAAAAAACCGCAGATATACTTACCGGAGTTGAAGGTTCATATAATAAAACTATATATGGAATTAAATATCTGTCAGCACAGGGAATTCATACTCATACAAATACTACCATTACAAAAATCAACATCAATGAAGTAACAGAATTTCCTGCTTTTATAAAATCAGAATTCGGTTTTAATAAATTCAGTATGAATCTGATTATACCTGCCGGATCAGGAATTGTTTACGATGATCTTATTGTGCCATACTCTGAGGCAGGAAAAACAATTGAAGAAATAATTCACGAAAGTGAAAAGCAGAATGTTGAATTCATGTGGTACTCTCCTGTCCCGTTATGTATGTTTAATTCTGTTTTGCACGGATTAGGAAATAAAGGCTGTAGTGCCTGCGACGGTTTGATTTCAGTTGCTCCAAACGGAGATGTTCTGCCTTGTGCTTCCTATGATGATCCTGTCGGGAATATGCTTAAAACCGACTTTTCCGATATCTGGCAATCTGATAAAGCAAAAAAATACAGAAACAAAGAACTGGCACATTCTTATTGCAAAGACTGTGACCATTTTCATATATGCAATGGTGCTTGTCCCTTATACTGGCGTAAATGCGGTTTCGGGGAACTTGAAAATATTATAAAGGTAAAACAAACATTATGAAAAGTTTATTTTTATCAAAAAGCGACAGGGATATTATAGTTTTTCATCTCTGGAAATCTTTAAAATATGAGATCAGGATTTTTCTGAGCCTGGTATTTATTTTAGGGGGATTTATTTTACAGGTCTTATACTTTGAACTATTTCCCGGCATTTTACTGGTTCTGACAGGTATTTTGTTTTTACTCACAAAAGGATATAACAACAAAGTTGATTTTGGCAAATTTAAAGCTGATACTGAGTGGGAAAAAGCCGATCAGTCAAAACTCAACGAGATTGTTGAACTGCAAAGAAAAATGAAAAAATGGGATAAAGA
Source organism: Bacteroidota bacterium (assembly GCA_043826845.1). Lineage (GTDB taxonomy): Bacteria > Bacteroidota > Bacteroidia > Bacteroidales > CAYTAU01 > JBDRPR01. Next base: position 1,087 of record JBDRPR010000464.1, on the reverse strand, counting down.
CCCTATTGATATTACCAATGGGATTGGATGTTTGGTTCTGTTTATTGTCTGTGTAGCACTCATATTGGTTTTGTACATATTTACAACGAGCTATAACCTGTTTTATAGTATGAACATTTACCTTGTAAATACCCTGGTAATTGTTTTACCTTTCTGGATTACAGGAGTAAGAAAGATTACCAAAATGCCGGCACTGGTAAATAAAATTAATTTATTTCACACGCTGATTACAACTTTTACAGAAAAACTGCAGTCTCACCAGGTTGAAAATTATATCCTTCTGGGAGGAAAAGATAAAAATATACCATATGATGTTAAAATAAAGATAAACATAAAAGACCAGCCTGATAATTTTCTGGGTGTTTATGGTCAGGTGTCAATAAATACGGTTAGCGGGACAGATTATCCATATTTTTATACAGTAATTGTTACCTATAAAACTTTCGGTTTGAAAAAGCATTTTGATAAAGTGGAACTGCCACCGAATATTATTAAGGAATTTAAGGAACAAAACGATGTTGAGATAATTGTAATCAGACAACATACAACAAAAACATCAGGATATTTTACAAAACCGGCAGTAATAAATGCAATTTTCAACGCTGCAATGTTTAATGCTGTATATATTATTAAACAAGGGTAAATATAGATTAAAACTAAATATTCTCAATCAAAGTATTTCATTTTGGTTCTTTTCGTTTTAAAAAGAATGCCAAAGGTGGAATGCAGAACTATATTGGGCGATTTCCTTGTACTGTCCTGTCAGACTGCTGATATTTTTGTTTCCTATTTCCATTGTCAAATTGCTACCAACCGCCCAATTTGTTTTGCATGGTGGTTAGGCACAGTTTGTTTATTATATTATAAATTCAATTGCATTTATGTTGTCTTTATGTCCGTCTGGCCATTTAACAATTATGTACACAAATTATACTTTATCGCTTATTTGCAAATTGCTTAATTCCAAAGGTGTTTATGAGCTCGTCTTTCGCCTCGGTTGACAAAGCTTTGGTGTAGCATTGGCTTTGTACGTTTTGCCAATGTGTCTGACAGCGAAGGGAAGGTGCTCTATGTAAATATCCATCCA
>JBDRPR010000463.1:0-8399 GCA_043826845.1 Bacteroidota bacterium | reverse complement strand
ATTAAGAATGTATTCAAAATTTTGTGAAAATAAGGGTTGGAAATTTGAAATCAGTCATTTTACTGAAGGAACTGTTGGCGGTTATAAAGAAGTTGTCGGTAAAATTTCAGGAAACGGAGTCTATGGTGTTATGAAATATGAATCAGGCGTTCATAGAGTCCAAAGAGTACCACAGACTGAAACTCAGGGTCGTATTCATACTTCTGCAGCATCTGTTGCAGTGTTGCCCGAAGCTGATGATTTCGAAATTGATTTAAAAACAGATGAAATCAGAAAAGACACTTATTGCTCTTCGGGGCCGGGAGGTCAGTCTGTTAATACAACATATTCTGCTATACGATTAACACATATTCCTACCGGAATTGTTGTCACTTGTCAAGATCAAAAATCTCAGATTAAAAATCTGGATAAAGCTATGGCAGAATTACGAACAAGAATATATAATCTTGAATATCAGAAATATTTGGACAAAATTGCCTCGAAAAGAAAAACTATGGTTTCTACAGGTGATCGTTCAGCAAAAATACGTACATACAATTATCCGCAAGGAAGAATGACAGATCACAGAATTAATCTGACAATGTACAACTTGCCGATGATTCTTGACGGGGACATTGAAGAAATAATAGACAAATTACAGGTTGCTGAAAATACAGAACGATTAAAAGCAAGCGGATTAGATGATTAAATTTTAAAAAATTTACTATGATCAATTATTCGAAAATCGAAGAAGAAATCAGGAAGAAAAAAAGCTTTTTATGCATCGGCTTAGATAGTGATATCGCAAAAATTCCTTCATATTTACTTAATTACGAAGATCCTATATTTGAGTTTAACAAGCTAATTATTGATGCGACTTATGATCTGGCAATATCTTACAAACCAAATATTGCATTTTATGAAACCAACGGTTCAAAAGGTTGGCAATCTTTAGATAAAACATGTGAATTCATTAAGAATAATCATCCTGAGATTTTTGTAATTGCTGATGCAAAACGTGGAGATATTGGAAATACTTCCCTTTTGTATGCTTCTGCATTTTTCAAAAATATGGCTTTTGATGCAGTTACAGTTGCTCCTTATATGGGAAAAGATTCGGTTTCACCATTTCTTGAATATAAAGATAAATGGGTTATTTTACTTGCATTAACATCAAATGAAGGAGCTTTTGATTTTCAATTATTTGAAGACAATAAAGGGAAAAAACTCTATGAACAGGTATTATTGCAATCTCAAAACTGGGCTGATAAAAATCAGATGATGTACGTTGTTGGAGCAACCAAAGCAGAAATGCTTCAAAGTATAAGACAAATTGTACCAGATCATTTTTTATTGATCCCTGGTATTGGTGCTCAGGGTGGAAATCTTGAAGATGTGGTTAAATACGGAATAAATAAAAATTGCGGTCTTATTGTTAATAATTCTCGAGGAATTATTTTTGCCGGAAACGATAAAAATTTTGACATGACTGCCCGAACAAAAGCAATGGAAATGCAAAAACAAATGAGAATTTTGCTTGAAAATTATAATATCATTTAATTCAATTCTTTTAAATTGACAAAATATTTTAGGTCAACTTTTCTTACCATTTTTATCTTAGTAATATTTTTTGTTCTGAGCTCATGCAATAATGAACCTGCCGTTAATTCAATAAATGAAAAAGATCTTCGGATTCATCTTGAATTTATTGCATCTGATCTTTTAAAAGGTCGTGAAGCCGGATCATCGGATTGTAATACTGCTGCAGCTTATATAATAGGTGAATTGGAAAAAATGGGTATTTCTCCTTATCATTCCGATAGCGGTTATATTCAACTGATTGACACGAACACCATATTAACAAACTATAGTGGAGAAAATTTTATTCATATCATCAACAATAATGGCTCTGAAATTATTTTAAACGATATTATTGTAACCATGTTTCCTCCAAAGGCAAGTATTGTTCAGGGAGATACGGTAATATATGCAGGATATGGCTTGCCAGGACAATCTGATATTGATTTTCGAAAAAAAATAGTACTGATTCAAACCGGAAGGCCAGGAATTCAAAACAATCCCGATTCCTTTAATCCTGAATTTGAATATGAGAAACTAAAAAATGCCTATAATAAAGGAGCAAATTCAGTAATATGGATTTTTAATACTTCAGAGACAAAAGCCGGTTTTCACAAATTTATGTCGTTGGTAAGATATCCGAATGACAGCATTTTAGCAATTAATGAAATGACCTTAAAAATTTCACAAAATACTGTTTTTATTACAAATGGAACTGCTGCTAATATTTTAAAGCTTTCCAATAAATCAATTTATGATAAACCATTTATTATTGATAATACAGTAATTGGTATAAGAGTCGAAAGGAAAAAAGTTGAAAGAAAATTAATGAATGTTATCGGAATAATCGAAGGCAGCGACCCTGAACTAAAAAATGAATATATAATTTATGTGGCTCATTATGATCATCTTGGAACGATTAATGGAGTAGTTTTTAATGGAGCTGATGACAATGGCTCAGGGACAGTTGCACTTATCGAAATAGCACAAGCATATATGCTGTCTCCTGAAAAACCAAAACGGAGTATTGTTTTTGCATGGATGGATGGGGAAGAAATTGGTCTGATTGGTTCGAAATACTATACAAATCATCCTCTTTTTCCTCTTGATAGTACTTTATTGTGTATAAATCTGGATATGGTTGGCAGAGTAAAAACGCCGGCAGATACGGGATTTGTTCATGGCAAAAATGTTGATGTGCAGGAAGCAGATAGCATAAACGTGACTATCGGAAATCTTAGAAATGAATTGTTGAAAATTCAGGTTTCAAATTGTTTACAATCAGGGATGTTCGCTAAATATAAGTTTTTTAAAATTAAAGCCGAAAGCGATCATTATCCTTTTTATAAAAAAGGAATACCTGTTATTTTTTATAGCACAGGTCTCCATCCTCAATATCATACAGCTGAGGACGATATAAGCCTGATAAATTATTTTAAAATTAAACGTGTTGCACAACTTGCATTTATGGTTGGATACGATGCAGCAAATATTGACATGGAATGAATTGATTGAAAAAAATTCAGAACAATTTATTCTACAATCACTTTTTCAACAGAAACACCTTTTTCAGAAATAACTTTTACAAAATAAATTCCTTTCGCTAAATCCTCAATCTGAACAGTGTTTTGTGAATTATAAATAGTGTATTGTTTTAGAATTTCTCCGGTAACTCTTACAATTTCTACATCTTGCAAGCCATCAGCTTCAACTGTTATATTGCCTTTGCTTGGATTTGGGTAGATTTTCAAACTTCGCTCAGCATAATTATTATCGATATTAACAGAAATATAATCAAGTATATTCACAGATATTGTATCATTTAAATAATCCATAATGAGTATTACAGTCTCAGAACCTTCATTAAGAGCATCGGAAATCGGATCAATTGTTATTACTGCACTGGAACTGCCTTTTGTAAATGTAACAATATTTGAGATCGTTTCATAATCTATTCCATTATCTGCTGTACCTCCAATTGAATACGAATAACTAATATCGCCCTGAGCTACTTCAGGAAGCGTTATAGTAATATCAACAGATAATGAATCTTCTATCGCATCATCAAAAGCTTTGACAGATATATTTGTTGATGAAGTGTATTGTAATGGCACACTGCTAAAAGAATCATTTTTCAAAAAAACAGCAGAATCATAGGCACTGTCACCTGCATCTCCAATAGCAAGCTTAATATGATAGGTCTGAAAAGGAATAACATGAGCAAATGCATCCAGTGGAGTTGTATAACCATCATACTGTATTCCGGCACTTCCAATAGTGTTATCAATATAATATTGTGAATAATTTCCGCCATTTACGTTATCAATAGTAACAGGAATAAGAGTACCCGGAACTAAAGCTATATTTTCATTTGAATAGGCAGGTAAAGAAGTATCAGGATTTGCACCGCTTATAAAAAACCCGAAAACGTCGTTATAACTTGAATTCACCCATTCAGGATATTCCTCTGAAGCAAAAACATATGAAAAAGTGAGTAAATTTGTATAAGGAATAAAGTCAAATTCAATAATAGCGGCATCATTAATTGGATATCCCGGGATTAAAGTTCCAAGTAAAGAATCACCTCCTGAATTTGTGACATTACCTGCTGAACCTGATACATTTGGATCGTCGGCCAAAAAGACATCTCCAGTTGACATGATTATTCCTGCATCAATTCCAATAGTATCAAATCCTGCAAATTCCCCTAAAGAATTTATAGCACCGAATACGCAAGTGGAATTAATGTTTGTAGCTGAAACATAATTTCCTAATAACACACTATTCACATAATAAGAAACATTTGTATCTGGAACTGTAACAACTTGAGAATAAATAAATGACACCGTTGAAAATAAAACAGCTGTTGATAAAATAAGTTTTTTCATATCCGGATTTTTGAGAAGTTAATTTTTATAAAAGTAGTAAATAAATTATTAGTTGTCAAGTTTATTATAAATACATTTTTTTTTTAGGATAATATTTATTTTATATTAGCACATTATTATCCATTTGGATGAAATATTAGTTTTTTGATTAAACCATCTTCTCACTCCTTCCCAGCTTCCCATCTAAAACCAGATTACAAATATATATTTTTTCACTCCACTGTGAATAAAAGTAAATGTTTATTTATTACGGAGTTCAAATTATATTGCGGTACTCTGTACCTTATTTTCTTTGGTTTATATCTTTTTACAGAGAGCATCGGTGCTCTGCACCTTGCTGTCTGTAAAAAGGTTATTTCAAAACCATCTTCTCACTCTTTACCATCTTCCCATCAACAATCCCATTTACCCCTCGTTTATAACGAGGGGTAAATGGTTCTGAGTTTGCAACTCAGATTATAAAGCAAAAGCCAATCATTACCGTCTCCCTTACAACTGTCGGGTGCGAGCGCAGTGAAGCAACCTTTAGCTCGACGAAGTCAATCTGTTTATTGACAGGCAGATTGCCATATCGCACGCTCCTTCGTATGACGATAATGTTAATATTCCGGTACTCTGTACCTCAATTCGTTTGATATGTTTCCTTTTTACAAATAGCTCCGGTGCTCTGCACCTTGCTGTCTGTCCAAAGATTATTTCAAAACCAACTTCTCACTTTTTACATTGTAATTATGAAGATAATTGCATGTATAAGTGATTTTAAAATAGCAAATTATTGTTCTCTATAAATCTTTTGCATAGAAATTTTGTTGCAATAAGGGCATTTTACCGTTATAGAAGGTTTACCTTTAGCTCCTGCACGGATTCCACCTATGTCCCAGATGCTGGATTCCTTCCCACAATCACATGTGAATTTCCATTGTTTTGATTCTTCCATCATTTTCTCAAACTTTGTTGCAGAAGAAAATAATTTTACTATTTTTTGTGCGCCGCTTAGTTCCATAATTGTTATTTTTCTTTATTGAGTTATTATAGTGATATTTTTTTTCAGATCATTTCTCCATTCCTTTATTTTCAGAATATCCCTGTTTTATTACTGCAAAAATAAAATTAAACAAGCATTAAGGGTAGGTATTTGATATTTCTTTTTAATATTACGGTGCTCTACACCTTATTTTTCTGTTCTAAACTAACGGGTTAACCCGTCAGTTGCTCAGCATTATTTCAAAACCTTTTTTTCACTTTTAATCAATTTCCCTATCCATCCTGATGGCTCTCGGAAGACTAATTTTGCCTGCCCTGTTGATCAGGCAAGCCTTTGACCAACCAGAAGTATATATTATTGTTTTTTACAACTGCTTTTCTCTTTTGACAAAAATTATTTCTAAAATTTAATTTGTATTTTTATTTAATAATTCAGACAACTATGAACGAAAAATTTTTACAATATATCTGGGAGCATAAATTATATAAATCTCCAAATTGTACCTCAGGGTCAGGAGAAAAAATAGAAATAATTGACCCCGGAAAACCAAATCACGACTCTGGTCCGGATTTCACCAATGCGAGAATCAAAATAGATGAAACCATTTGGGCTGGAAATATTGAAATTCATAAAAATTCTTCCGACTGGTACAACCACAATCATCAAAATGATGAATCATATAACAGCATTATTTTACATGTTGTTGAAAAGGATGATCTTGAAGTCAGAAGAGAATCCGGCGAATTAATTCCTTCTATTGAATTAAGCTATGATAAGAAACTGGAGAAAAATTATCAACACCTTATTGATAGCGTAAAATGGATTCCGTGCCAAGATCAACTCTACAAAGTTGACCCATTCTATTTACAGTTTTATTTGAATTCTCTTATTATCGAAAGATTGGAGTCCAAAACCGGCATCATTCAAAAATTATTTCATCAAAATAATAATAACTGGGAAGAAACTTTTTACCAGTATCTTGCACGCACTTTTGGTTTTAATTTAAACTCAGAGCCTTTTGAATTGCTTGCCAGAAATACTCCTCAAAAATTATTGGGAAAACACAAAAACAACTTATTTCAGATCGAAGCAATATTATTCGGGCAGGCAGGAATGCTTGATCATACTCATATTTATAATGATTACTATTCATCGTTAAAAAAAGAGTACGAATTTTTAAAAAAGAAATTCAATATCTCTCCTATTCCAACTCATTTATGGAAATTCTCAAAATCACGACCTGCAAATTTTCCAACAATCCGGATTGCACAATTTTCCATGCTGATTCAACAATCAACAAATCTGTTTTCGAAAATAATTGAACTGAAAAACCTTAATGATCTTATAAAATTATTTCAGGTTAAAACTTCTTCATTTTGGGAGACACACTATCATTTTGATAATACTTCAGAAAAAAGAATAAAAAATCTTGGCAAATCAGCAATTGAAATAATATTGATAAACACTATAATTCCATTTTTATTCTTTTACGGGCAACAAAAAGATAATCAATCGATAAAAGATCGTGCAATTCAATTTATTGATCATCTTCCTCCTGAAAAAAATTCAATAATCGGAAAATGGGAAAAATCAGGAATTCAGGTAAAAACTGCACTTGAATCACAGGCATTGATTCATTTAAAAAATAATTATTGTGACAAAAAACAATGCCTCAAATGTCAGGTAGGAAATAAGCTAATTAATACCAATTAATATAACTATGCAGACAATTCTGGTTACTGGGAGTAATGGTCTTGTAGGACAAAAACTTATTTATGAATTCAATAAAATTTCTGAAGTTAAATTAATTGCAACATCAAAAAGTTATAATAAAATTAATGAATTATCAGGATTCGAATTTGAATTACTGGACATTACAAGGAAAAGTGAACTGGAATATATAGTATCAAAATACCAACCGGATACTATTATTAATACTGCGGCAATTACGCAGGTTGATTACTGTGAACAGAATAAAACAGAGTGCTGGCAAATCAATGTTGAAGCAGTAAAAAATTTATGTGAGATTGCCAATAAATTCAATACGCATCTGATTCAATTTTCTTCAGATTTTGTTTTCGATGGAATTAAAGGGAACTATTCTGAAGAAGATGCAACAAATCCGGTAAGTTTCTACGGTTTATCAAAACAGGAAGCTGAAAAGACAATTATGGAACAATCTGACAAATGGACAATTATCAGAACGATATTGGTATATGGTGTTCTGGAAAATATGGTCAGGTCAAATTTTGTTCTTTGGGTAATCAAAAATTTATCCGATAATAAAAAGATAAATATAGTTAACGATCAATACAGAATGCCAACATTGGCTGAAGATATTGCTATTGCATGCAAAGAAATTGCATTAAAAGGCAAAGAACATATTTATCATATTTCAGGAAAGGAATTTATGAGCATATATGAAATTGCCTGCAAAATTGCTGTATTTTTCAATCTTGACAAAAATCTTATTATACCTGTTTCTTCAGTTCAATTAAATGAAAAAGGCAAACGTCCGCCAAAAACAGGTTTTGAACTGACTAAGTCCTATAATGAACTTTTTTACAGACCAAGGTCATTTAATGAAGGATTAAAATTGATTAAAAAACAGCTTGAAATATAAATTACTTATAAATAGAACTTAAAATTTTATATAAAAAAGATAAAGTATCAAAAAAAAACCTTATTTTTGCATCCCAAAATATATAAGAAATAAACAAAAAGGCTTTAGAATGGAAAGTTATTTAAACAAAGAGGTAAAAAAAGAAATTTTTACAAAGCACAATAAATCAGAAAAAAACACAGGTACTTCAGAAGGTCAGATTGCATTATTTTCATACAGAATCAACCACCTTACTGAACACATGAAAAAGAACCGTAAGGACTTTCATACTGAAAGGTCATTAGTGATGTTGGTAGGAAAAAGAAAAAGATTACTGGACTATTTGAAAAATGATGATATCACAAGA
>JBDRPR010000462.1:0-3523 GCA_043826845.1 Bacteroidota bacterium | reverse complement strand
TAAATATTACAATAATATTTTTCATATTATAAATTATTAAGATATAAGTACATCTGCCACCAACGATTATATAACCACCACTATGATGGTTATTTCGCGTTTAGTTGCAATTAATTATTTGTTAATTTACAAATAATCAACCCGATATAAAAATTTCCATTATATTGCTCCGGATTTTATATCTTTCTACAAATATACCTTTTTACTTTAATATCAGTTTTTTATTATTACTTTATTTTTTCACATTGTCTTTAAGTTTCACAATTAACTGTTCACATGTATTTTTATCACATCTTGTGATCTGAAGCTCTCCTGTTGTTATCGCTTCACGGATTTTATGTACTGTAATTGCTTCACCATCCACAACTAGAGCTACTTTTCTCATAATATGACCTGATGTAAATGCTTCCAGATTTTCTGATGCTTCTTTGGTAAGTGAAAGCATCATATTTGCTTTAAGTTCGTTTTGATGCTCGGTTGAAGGCAATTTTTCCAGTTCAAGCTGAACAAATTCGGTTGTGTCAATTAATAATTTTGTGAACTCAGGTTTATCATTTTCAAGAAACATGTGACTGAAATTAATGATAATTTCCGAAGTTTTTAATGAATCAAATTGAGTGCTGTCGTTTCCAAGTTTGTCAACCAGATACAACCCGTCTTTAATAGTATTTTTCTGTTCTGTCTGTGAAAAGAAAGTTGCTGAATAGAAGATGATAAAGATCAGAAACAGAAATAGTTTTTTCATAGTAATATTTGTTATTGTGTTGTAAAGTTAATACTAACGTTTATTTAATTTTATTTGTCGGACATACAATTTTACAATCACTGCATAAAATACATTCAGTGTCGGTTATGGGTTTATTGTTTTTCATGAAATTCATTACATCAACTCCCATAGGGCAATGATTATTACATGATCCGCATTCAGTGCATTCGATATTAATATTCGATTTAATTTTTATAAGTCCGATTTTGGTTGATGGTGTCATTACCAACGCAACAGGGCAGATATATTTGCAAAAGGCTCTTTTATCAGATAAAATAAATGCTAAAGGAATTGCTATTAAATAGTACAAGCCATTACTGATAAACATCCATATCATTTCATGCTTATTTATATAGTCTGTCCTGGGATTATATGAAAGCATAAAAATCATATATGCCGGAATTAGCAACGAAATTGCAAGAGTAATAAACCTGATATTCCTGTAAGAACGTGGTATGTTGTTATTGTATGTCTTTATTGGTAGCCAGTCTAAAGCTGCAGCAGTCCAGCATGCATATCCACAGAATCCGCGACGCCAGATCAAAGGTCCGAAAATTTTAGCTATAGCGTAGTGAATAAATCCTTTACTGAAAAATCCGACAAGAACGATCATGAAAACACCTTCCAGTTGAAAGTTCTCATTGTTGATAACTGGCACAAATATGAGCAAGCAAGGTAATATCATTAATATTGAGACTTTTCTTCCTATAAGTCTCTCTTTCCCTTTCAATTTATGCCGAAGAAAGATACCCAAGCTTATAGAAAAGCCAATCCATGGAAAAATTATCAGAAATCCCCACCAGTGAAGCAGGAAATACAGAAGCATAGCAACCAATAATCCTATAATAAATGGCATTAAGGATTTTCTCAACTTTCCCATTCTGTTTTCTAAGATTGTATATACTATTTTTTGCTGATTTTTTTCAGAGCTGTCAGATAGATTTTTTTAATACTGTTTTTTTCCTCCCGTTCAACTATTGCTTCAATAGCAGGAACAAGGCTTTTGTTTATACCTGTCTGCAATTTGATGATTTGACCAAGTGCATACGCTGCACTCCATCTCACAACTGTTCCCTGATGTTCTGAATTTTTAAGCAGGTTTATTATTACATCATTAAGTTTGTTTTTGTTAAGATGAGCAGTATTTCCGATTACTTTTGCTGACTCCCATTTTACTCTTGGCGCTTTTTCATTTAAGCATTTTGTTATAAAGTCAAAAGCTATGGGGTCAACAAGTTCAGGTTTGCTTTGGGTTGTAAATTCCAGAGCTTCGATACAGGTGGCTTTATCGGCATCTTTTGCGTTTTTGGCAAAGTCAATAAGCTTATCGATAGTTAATTGTTTTTCTGATATTAATTGACTAAGAACTTCCGTTTTCTCTTTCGGTTTTCTTAATTTATCGTTTAAAATTTCCTGAATGTTCATGTTGTTATTTTGTTAAGTTAAATTTTTATTGTAAAACAAAATATCATTATCAGAGCATCAAATACTATTTGACACTATTGCTCCATTTGTTTTTTAAGCTGGTTGTTCCGGTAAATTCTGTTGTTCAGGATATTCAGATAATCCAGAGCCGGTTTATTTTTGTAATCAGTATAGGATTTTGATGCCCATTCAACAGCTTTATCCAGATCTCCGTTTATTTCGTTAATAATAGCTGCATTGTAACATGCTCTGCCGGCAATTTTTCTTTTAGGATTTGGTACTTCTTTATACCAGAGTTCTGCAGCGCCATCCCAGTTACCTGTTTGCGCCCTGCGTTTAGCAATTTTAAAATTTTCAGTTCCTCTAACATAATATTCCCTTGAAACTCTTATTCGATATGGAATAATTCTTAAAGCATAATTATATCCAATGCCATTGCTGGCCTGAATAACCGCTTCTTTTCTTCCTATTATTGCCTCAGCAGCTTTAAGAGGATTGATTCCTTTACCCGATGAAACAACATTTTCATAGGCAACAAATTCATCCAGAAGTATTTTATTATTCGGATCATATATTCTCCAACCGGTTTTTATTAAAGTAGAAATAGTTGCATGATGTTCAATAGCAGGTATTTTTGTTCCCAGAGGACCTGCAATTTCAATATTTTCTGCTCTGTAATCAATTTTAGCATCTGTATCATAAAATGATAAGCAGAAAATTGCGTCAACACCATTATCCTGACAAATTTTTTGGGTTGTTTCCCATGAAAGAGGAGCAGGGAAGATCCCAAGTCCGGGATTATTTACTAAAAGGCTGTCAAGAATTTTAATTTCAGTAAATCGTTCGTTTTTTCCAAGTTCGTTAAAGAGTCCTTGAATAGCTATACTTGAACCGTCTTTATCCAGATTTTTACCCTCAATTGTAAGAATTTTATCGAGTTTGTCAATTTTTTCATTTTCTGATGAAGGCATACTTCTATTAATAATTCCGATCTTTTTTATAGCTGATGGAATAGTTACCGGAGCAGGCTCGGTTACACTCATTGTTAATATATTTTTTGCACATGATGATATAATAACAGCTACGATTAATATTCCGAATAATTTCAAATTGTGTGTTTTTTTCATGATTTATTGCTTTTCAAAATTAATTAAAATAATACGAAAAATACAAATATTAAGTTCAGATTTTTTATATAGGTTTGTAATTATTGTCTTTCTATAATATCGTCATTGTAAGGATCCCGATAGTAATCGGAATCCTTACAATGACGCTTTGATTGTACATTATAGACAGACACTATATAGTCCTAATGACATTACACATAATAAT
>JBDRPR010000461.1:0-2946 GCA_043826845.1 Bacteroidota bacterium | reverse complement strand
GCAGAACCAATGATTAATATGCTACCACCCGTACCGGCACAATATGCCAGCATCTGCCAGAACTGACCGTCAGTTGCAAACACGCCTGTTGTTTGAATATTGTACATTCCAATTGCACCTGCGACCAAAGGCACATTATCTATTATTGAAGATAAAACTCCTATAATAAGGTTAATAATATAAATGTCCCCAATACTTTTGTCCAAAGCAACAGAAAGTTTTGCAAGATGTCCGGCCGACTGAAGAGCAGCAACAGCTGTCAGTATTCCAAGAAAAAACAAAACAGTAGGTACATCTACTTTTGAAAGAACACTGGCAACTTTTAAATGCTTTTTACCACCAATAATTTTATTACGATGCAAGATTTCAGTTGTAATCCACATGATGCCAAGTCCAAGAAGCATTCCCATATATGGAGGTAAATGGGTCAGAGTTTTGAACACAGGAACAAATAGAAGACATGAAATACCGAGTATCAGAATGAATACTCTTTGTTTCATATTTGAAAACACAGCTTCATTATTCTCAATTGCAGGTTTTTCTATATGTCCCTTTTGTGTGAAAGAAAGTATTATTAAAGGAATAACCATAGTAACCAGACTGGGAAGAAAAACGTCAACAATGATAGGTACTGTCGTTATTTGCCCTTTAACCCAAAGCATAATCGTTGTCACGTCACCAATCGGTGACCATGCGCCTCCGGCATTGGCTGCAAGAACTACCATACTTGCAAAAAACCATCGGGTAGGTTTGTCTGAGATCAATTTCCGAAGGAGAGCAACCATAACGATAGTTGTAGTAAGATTATCAAGAGTTGCTGACATAAAGAAAGTCAGGAAACTAACAATCCAGAGAAGTTTTACTTTTTTTGTGGTTTTAATTTTATCGGTTATTACTTTAAATCCTTGATGCTGATCTATAATTTCAACGATGGTCATTGCACCTAACAGAAAAAACAGAATTTCTGCAATTTCACTAAGATGATTTAATAATTCATAATGAGACACGAAATACAATGCTACTTCATGCCCGAACATATTTTTGCTCATGTTAAGTTTTTCCACCATACCTGCATCTTCGATATAATGGAAAAAGGCATTCCATTTTGATGAAGTCATATTGGTGAAATCAACAAGATCACCTGACCCTAAAACAAATAATACCCACAGCGCAACTCCGGTCAAAAGAGCAGAAGCAGCTTTATCAACCCTTATTGGATGTTCCAGAGCTATAGCCGTATAGCCTAGTATAAACACTACGATCATTGCAGTGAACATAAGCCTGAAGTTTTAAATTGTAAATAAATATTTGTGATTTTCGTTTAAAGAGTAGGCAAAGTTATATATATATTCATCAGATTATTTCAATAAAGTCAAATATTTTTTGAAAAAAAATCCTGCAATTTTAATTTTATAATTGCAGGATTTAGAATATTTTCAATTATTTTATAATCCAAACATCACATAATAAGTTGTCGCACCGGCTAAATAACCAATTAATGCAAGCAAACTGATTTTTTTCAAATACCATATAAAATCAATTTTTTCAAGTCCCATAGCAGCTACACCGGCTGCAGAACCAATGATTAATATGCTACCACCCGTACCGGCACAATATGCCAGCATCTGCCAGAACTGACCGTCAACCGCATATACTCCCATTGCTTCAATATTGTACATGCCCATTGCACCTGCTACTAGCGGTACGTTATCTACAACTGCAGATAAAAGTCCGATTATCAGGTTAACCGCATAAATATCGCCGATCCTTTTATCAAGAACATTTGCCAGTTTTTCTAAGTGACCGGCTGACTGAAGAGCAGCAACAGCTGTTAATATTCCAAGGAAAAACAATACAGTTGGAACATCCACTTTTGAGAGAACACTTGTTACTTTTAAATGCTTTTTACCACCAATGATTTTATCACGATGCAAAATTTCAGTTGTAAGCCACATAACACCAAGCCCCAGAAGCATCCCCATGTATGGAGGAAGATGTGTCAGTGTTTTGAATACCGGAACAAAAAGGAGACAAGAAATTCCGAGTATCAGTATGAATACCCTTTGTTTTATATTTGAAAATACAGCTTCGTTGCTTTCAACTGCAGGTCTTTCAACATGTCCCTTTTGAGTAAATGAAAGAATGATCAGAGGAATCACCATAGTCACCAGACTTGGTAGAAAAACATCAATAATTATAGGTACGGTTGTTACTTGCCCTTTTACCCAAAGCATAATTGTAGTTACATCACCGATAGGAGACCATGCACCTCCGGCATTGGCTGCAAGAACGACCATACTTGCAAAAAACCAACGCGTTGGTTTGTCTGAGATCAGCTTTCGCAGAAGTGCAACCATTACGATAGTAGTTGTCAGATTATCTAGTGCTGCTGACATGAAGAAAGTCAGGAAACTAACAATCCAGAGAAGTTTAACTTTTTTTGTAGTTTTAATTTTGTCGGTGATAACTTTAAATCCCTGATGTTGATCCACAATTTCCACAATAGTCATTGCGCCCAAAAGGAAAAAGAGGATTTCTGCAATTTCAGAAAGATGATGAAGCAATTCATAATGCGTTATAAAGTATATCGCAACTTCATGACTGTACATGTTCTCGTTCATATTCAGCTTATCAATCATTCCCGCATCTTCAATGTAATGGAAAAAGGCATTCCATTTGGACGAAGCCATATTTGCAAAATCAACAAGGTCACCAGAGCCGATAACAAATAAAACCCATAGTGCAACACCAGTTAAAAGAGCGGACGCTGCTTTATCAATGCGGAGTGGATGTTCAAGGGCTATCGCTGTATAACCCAGAATAAAAACCACAATCATCATTATAAACATAAGTACAAGATTTTTATTTAGTTAAAAAATACGCAACTTCAATTTTACAAGGCTGTAAAGATATATATGTTCGACAAATTGTAATAATAATAATAAT
>JBDRPR010000460.1:0-5381 GCA_043826845.1 Bacteroidota bacterium | reverse complement strand
ATTATTATTGCAATCTAAAATAACTATAAATTGATGTCTAAAAGAGTAAAGATTTCATTTAGCGAGGTTAATAAAGGCAAAGTAACCATTATTGATGCTAAATCTATTTCTGAAACGAATAAAAGAGTTCGTGATGAGATGAGAGGTGTTGTAAGAACGTATGAGAAAAATGAAACAAAATCTCAACGTGACGCTGCTCTTCTTGTTTTAAATGCTTAGTTGAAAAATGTGGCTAACTGTATATTAAGGTTTTGTCACATTTAATTAAGCAATGGATTTTAACACAATTTTTTTAATAGTTTGATGATTTTTAACATCTTCCCCTGTTCATACAGTAGCATTCAAATCTCAACGTTCTCTTGCCATGAGTTTTTTCCCACATTGTTCTCCCTGATTAATTTTTCAATTTGTTTATTAAGATTATACTGATTAACTGCCTTGTCCATTTGCAGTGTTATACAGAAAAGCTATGGAAGTATAGTCAGAAGGTTGGGCTAAATGGAGCTAGATGGAAAGAAATGGAGCGAAATGAAATATATTTTTTATGCAAATGAGAAGAATTTTACTATAAATAACATACCTTTACCATATAATAACTTAATTTAAAAAAATGAAAAAAGCTCATTTATTTATAATTGTTTTTCAATTTTTCATCATTTTAAACGATTGCACTCAAGCTCAAACTATTGAATGGGCGAGAAGCATAGGTGGAGCTTCTGACGAGAAGGGATACAATATAACATATGACAAATATGGGAATGTTTATATAACAGGATCTTTTATGGAAACTGTTGATTTTGATCCAGGACCTGACACATTTGACCTAACTGCATATAGTTACAATGTTTATATAGCGAAATATGATAATAACGGAAATTATTTATGGGCAAAAAGTATAGATGGTGGATGGGGTGAAGGGCATGGAATTAAGATAGATACAATGGGGAATATATATATAACTGGTTGGATTGGAGGTACAGTTGACTTCGACCCAGGGCCTGGAGTAGCAATTTTTGAAACTTATGGTGCAGTAAATATATTTTTTGCAAAATATGATAATAATGGTAATTATTTATGGGCAAAAGTTCTTGAAGGTCCGGGTAGCAATGGTAATAGGGGCAATAGTATAAATCTTGATACTCAAGGAAATATATTTATTACTGGCAAATTTAATGGTACAATTGATTTTGATACTGGAATAGGAATTGCAAACTTGACTTCAGGTGGTTATAATACATATTTCGCAAAGTATGATACAGATGGTAATTATTTATGGGCTCGTTGCATTTATAGTACTAATGAAAATTACGGGAATGATATTTCTATTGATGTGCAAGGAAATGTCTATGTTACTGGAAATTTTTGGGGTAATACATATTTTGCCCCTGGACCAAGTTATTTATTAAATGGATTTGGGAGTGTTGATATTTATATTACTAAATATGATTCAATTGGAAATTTTGTTTGGGTAAAGATTATTGGAGGCACTTTCTCTGATTATTCTGAGGGTATTGCAATTGATATGCAAGGATATTTGCATATCACAGGTTCTTTCAATGGCACTTGCGATTTTGACCCTGGAATTGGCACAGCCAACCTTTCATCAGCATCGGCTTCTTATTTTGCAAAATATGATTCTGACGGTAATTTTATTTGGGTAAAAAAAATCGAAGATTGTGGAAGTCAAAGTATTGATATAGATTCGCAGGGAAATAGTTATGTTTTAGGTGATTTTCAAGGTACAACTGATTTTAACCCTGACTCAGGCACTGTTTTTATTACCTCTGCTGGTTATAATGATATTTTTTATGCGAAATATAATCTGGATGGAAATCTATTGTGGGTAAAAAGTATAAGCGGTTTTGGATGGAGTTGGGCACATAATATAAAACTTGATGATTATGGTAATGTATATTTAATAGGATGTTTTAGAGATACTGTAAACTATAATCCTCAAACGGGAACAGGCAACTTAATCTCTGAAGGGTATTTAGATATTTTTTTTCTTAAACTAACCCAAAAAGGGGTTTCTGGCATTATTTATAATGATATAAATCAAAATTGTTTTAGAGATCCATACGAAAATGGTTTACAAAACCGATATTTAATTATTAATCCAGGAAATATAATTGCACAGACTAATGAAGTAGGTGCATGGGTTATTGATTCTCTGCCTGTAGGAACATACACAGCCACTTTTGACACTTCAGGTCATTGGATGGCAACATGTCCTGTCTCACAAACATTTACAGTAACTAATCAAAATGAAATTACTTTTGCACCGCATTTTGGATTAAAATCAACACAACCATGTTCCAGTCCTGACCTTTCTGTTTATATGCCGTCAATAAGACCATGTTTCGGTAATCAAAAAATATATGTTCAAGCTTGTAATCGGCATATTGCCACCGGAATATTAGCAGGAGCCTATGTTGACATCGGAGTTGATCCCTTGATTACACCTCAATTTTCAAGTTTACCTTTCACAAATCTGGGAAATAATATTTTTCGTGTTATAGTTGGGGACTTGTATCCAGGAGAAGTTGTGAGTTTTACTATTGACTGTGATGTAAGTTGTACGGTTACACCAGGGCAAACTTTATGTGTACAAGCTAATATTTACCCTGCTGATTCTTGTGTTTTTGATACAATACCCAATCCATATCCGGGAAATTTTACACCCTGTTCCTCTCCTTGGGATAAGTCGATTATTGATGTAGAAGGATATTGTGAGAATGATACAATTCATTTTGTGATTTATAATAATGGAAATCCAGTTGGTGGTGATATGGTTTGTTATTCCCCTGTTCGTTTATATATTGATGGAATATATACAATGTTGGATTCTGTAATGATTCCCGGTGGGGACAGTTTGGTATTTACTTTTTCCGGCGATGGAAGAACTTGGCGGATGGAAGCTGATCAAAATCCATTATTTCCAGGAAATTCCAATCCCAGTGCTACTGTGGAACTTTGTGGGGATTCAATTAATTGGACTTCAGGGTTGGTTACAATTCTTCCTCTTAACGATTTTGATCCGGTAGTTGATATATATTGCGGAGTGGCCACAGGAAGTATGGATCCCAATGACAAAACTGGTTATCCTACTGGACTTTCATCAAATAATGAAATAATGCCCAACCAACAACTTCAATATGTAATCCGTTTTCAGAATACCGGAACCGATACAGCCTTTACGGTTGTAATCAGAGACACATTGGATATGAATTTTGATATTTTCACGGTTGTTCCTGGAGTTGCGAGTCATAATTACAATTTTCAAATGTATGGACCAAGGGTATTAGAATGGACTTTTAACAATATACTTTTACCTGACAGCAATGTTAATGAGACAGAAAGTCATGGTTTCGTAACTTTTACAGTAAACCAGAATTCCAATTTACCCAGTGGGACTGTAATTTATAACGAAGCGGATATCTATTTCGATTTTAACGCCCCGATAACTACAAATCAGGTTTGGCATACTATAAATGACCAGATTCAGACAATTATATCTGTATATAAGGAAACGGATCAAAATATCACATCAGATATTTTAGTTTACCCGAATCCTGCCGGAGATAATTTATTCATTGAGATAAAAAATGCCGATTTATTTACTAGTGCAGATTACAGTTTATATGGAATTACAGGGAATAAAATAGTGAGCGGAGTACTTACTGATGGAAGTAATCAAATAAATGTTTCTTCTTTACGAAATGGTATTTATTATATGAATGTTAGTAGTAATGTTTCAGATGCAAGATTTAAAATAGTGATAGTAAAGTAATAAGTAATTTACCAGATGTTATTAATTGTAATTAAGACAGTAGAAAAAAATGATTTTTGTCATTTAATTTTACGAAGCAATAAAATTATCCATGCATCTCATTTAGTGAGCTATAATAGGCGTATTTATTCCCTAAAAAATTAGGAATATTATTCTTAAAGTATTATCTTTGTTTTATCATCGAAAAGATTTAAATTATTTAATCTAGATGTTATGGGGCAAATTAAAAAGACAGACAATGCAGAGTATTCTAATTGATTTTCCAAATAAAACGAGCGATGACTATTTGTATATATTACCAATAGAAAGATTTTCAATTAATCAAAAATCAAGAGTTGAGAATTTGGTTATTTATCCAAGGGGTGCAGTTGATATAGATGAATTTTTTAAGAATCATTCATTTTTAGAAGATAACTCAAGAGAATTTAATAAACTTAAAGATAATGTCTTAATTGCGTTTCTTTCAAGTTCACAAGTAACATTTCCTGCTCAAGTAACAAATAATTTGAATCTTCTTAATTTTGCTTTAGAATATACAACTCCAATTTTAGACTTTATTATTTTCAATTATTGTAACATTAATAATAATTCAACACTACCTGGTAGAGTTGGACAAATTGAAACGGGAGAATCTATTTTATTAATGTTTAATGAATTTGGTAGTCCATTTACAAGAATTATATGCGAAAAAGTAAATACAAATTCAATAACATTGGGTAATGGATTAACAATTAATGAACCTGACTTATTGAATTCCTTCCCACTATTGAATAATGATATAAATGAAATTGGTAATGTTGCAAGTCATGCTTTGAGAATGTATACTCAAATCCTTGAATCAAATTCAAATACCGAAAAATTTATCCAAATAATTAGACTGTTTGAATTTATTGCGTCACCTGAAAAATATGAAGAATTTAAGAATGTAAAAGCCAAAATAATATCTCATATTGCTAAAAACATTCATCAAATACATGAAATTAGTAAAGAATTCAAGTATTATTCAAGTGGTAGTAATGGAGATGGTTTACGAACCCAGATATTTCATAAGGGAAAGAGAATAGAAGAGCTTATTGATGAAAATAAGCGAAAAGGTCTTTTTGAAAAATTACACAAATACATATTTATTTGTTTATGTGACTTATTAAACAACTACAATAAAGATT
This sequence comes from Bacteroidota bacterium, assembly GCA_043826845.1. Lineage (GTDB taxonomy): Bacteria > Bacteroidota > Bacteroidia > Bacteroidales > CAYTAU01 > JBDRPR01. The sequence continues at coordinate 425 of JBDRPR010000460.1, read as the reverse complement.
GGGTGTTTATCGAACAGTTTAGAGCTAACAAACGCGAGATTGCAGAAAAGAATAAGGCTCTCATTCTAACTGATGATTATGCATCAACAATTGTTCTAATTGATGGTGATTTTTTAAGTCGTTCCATTATCCGATTTCAAGAAATGTATTTAGAAGTTTATCCACAAAAGGAATTGAGTACGATTAGCTTGGCGAAACTTTGTTATGAAACATTATTGAATACAAGAAAATGGGAAGAAGGTAAAATATTTGGTTTTCTAATTTTCTACTCAGGAGTGTCTAAGCTGCCTTTTGTAGATGAGACTTTTAGTGAAATGGATGGAAAAGCAATAAAAATTGACAAAACTGAATTTGAATTTCATGCATTTCAATTTGAGACAAACGAGAAATTGTTGACCGCAGTGAATAACTTATTAAAGGATTTA
>JBDRPR010000459.1:0-5297 GCA_043826845.1 Bacteroidota bacterium | reverse complement strand
TTTACCGTATGTTACTGATTTATTAAAATAATTTGGAGGAGGAAAAATAATGGAAATTATATTAAAGCAAGATGTACCTACTCTGGGTGAAAAAGGTGATATTGTTAAAGTTAAAGATGGTTACGGAAGAAATTATCTTATACCCAAAGGCTTTGCTGTTGTTGCAACCAGCAGTGCAAAAAAAGTTCATGCAGAAAATGTTAAACAAAAAGCTCACAAAGAAGAAAAACTGAAAGATGAAGCATTGAAATTTGCACAAAAGCTTGAAAATAAAACTCTTCAAATTGGAGCAAAAACCAGTTCAACAGGAAAAATTTTCGGATCTGTAAATACAATTCAGATAGCTGAAGCTTTAAGTAAAAAAGGTTTTGAAGTTGACAGAAAAAATATTACAATTCAGGAAGATTCTATTAAAGAAGTTGGAACTTATAATGCTACAGTTAAACTTCATAAAGAAGTTAAAGTAAACATTGTTTTTGAAGTTTTTGCTGAGTAATATTATATCAATAAAATTGAAAACCGTTTCAATATTTTGATACGGTTTTTTTTATTTTACAGCTATTGTTTCTATTTCTACCAATGCACCTAATGGTAAGTCAACTCCTCCAAAAGCAGCTCTTGCAGGGTGATAAATTTGATAATAATTGCTATATATTTCATTCATCTCTGCAAAATCCTTAATATTATTAAGCAAACAGGTAGATTTGATAACATCGGCAAATGTATATCCTGCTTTTTCTAAAATCGCCTCTACATTTTTTAATACCTGATCGGTTTGTTCTTTTATACCCCCCTGAATCAATTTGCCGGTTTCAGGATTTATTGCTATCTGACCTGAAATAAATAATATACCATTTTTTTCAATAGCCTGACTGTATGCTCCAATGGCTTTTGGTGCTAAATCAGTTTCAATAATTCTTTTCATTGTTTATTTTTTTACTTTAACTATGTAGAAATATTTACAAAATTAATTTATTTTTGGATACACTTTTATATAGAATTTCATAATCAATAAATTGTGAGAATAGCTATTGTTGACAACAATGATTCCTTTACATACAACCTTCAACATTATGTAAATAAGCACGTTGATAATGTAGTAGTTTTACGAAGCAATGATACTGCCGTAAATGATTTATCAATTTATGATGGTATTATTCTATCTCCTGGTCCTGGATTACCAGACGATTTTATTAATCTCAGACTAATCATTGAAAAATTTTATAAAACTATTCCTATTCTTGGAATCTGTCTTGGTCATCAGGCCATTGGTTTGTACTTTGGTGCCAGACTGAAAAATCTAAATGAAGTTTATCATGGACTATCTTTAAATACACAAATAACAGACAGGCAAGAAATTATCTTTAAATCTATTCCTGAAAAATTTTTATCAGGCAGATATCATTCATGGGTAATTGATAAAACTGATTTACCTGAAGTGCTTAATATCACTGCAATTGATCCCGATCTGGATCTTATTATGGGTATCAGACATATAAATTATAATATAAAAGGTATGCAATTTCATCCTGAATCAATAATGACCGAAAACGGAAGACAAATTATTTCAAACTGGATTGAATCAATATTATAGACCGAAATTTATTAACTTTTTAGAAAAAAGTAACCATTTATTTCCTTGACTTTTTATTTTTTATGTTGTATATTTATATCCTAAAAATTCTTATATGCAACCAACAACCAGTTTTTCATCTTTTGGTTTTAATCAATGCAAATCTGTCTTTTAGTTTTAGAAAATGTTTTTCATATAATTCATAACTGATTATAGGAATCAGAATTGATAATGAAAATGCAACGAGAACAAAGACATAAAAATTTGTAATATAATTGAGCATTGCCAGTTTTTTAATCAATATCAGAAGTAAAATATTCCCATACATATAAATTCCATAGGATATCCTGCCGAAATAGTGTAAAATATTCTTCTTTTTAAACGAAAGTTTTGCATCGGGGTTAAACATATAATTGCAGATAGCAATACAAAACAAGCCTATATAAATGTATTTTTTAAAAACTGCAAGAAAAAATCCACCCCAATCTACATAAGTATCAATAGAAAATAATGCTATCAATGATATATATGAAATAATTCTCAAAACAGGTGGAATATGTAGTACAAAAGGTTTTTTCGAATAAAAATAAGCACCTATAGCACCTACAGTGATTACATCAATTCTACTCAGAGTATTTAAATAGCAGTTAAACCAGACCTCTCCACCTGATATAACCAGATATGCTCTGTAAACAATACTGCTGAATATCACAAGATATAAAACACTTAAAAGTCTTTTTTTAGGGACAAATGCTATAATAAACGGCCAAACCAGATAAAAGTGCTCTTCAATACAAATTGACCAGAAATGAGCAAATGGAAACATCCATGCCTTTGTATCAATAAGATAAAAGTTGTGATAAAAGAAAATGTTGCTTAAATAATGAGGTTTTTCAACATCAATCCAACTTACCAATAAAGGAGCGATAGCTATAAGGAAAAAGTATAATGGCCATATTCTCAGGCCCCGTCGTAAAAAAAAGTTTTTTATATTCAGTTTTCCATACCTCTCCTTTTCTTGCAATAAAATGTAAGTGATTAAAAATCCACTTATCAGAAAAAAAACATCTACACCTGTCGATAAATTTTTAACAAAAGTCTCAAAGTATTTTCCGAAAACTGAAAGGTCACTGGTTCCGGCTTTTAACATAAAATCTGGAGATCCAAATGCACCTGACCAAATTATATATGTATGGTAGATAATAATCATAAAAGCTGCGATAAATCGCAAAATATCCAGATTGCGAAAGTGAATAACTGGTTGCGGGTTGCTTTCGTTCATTAACTTCAATAATATTTCTGCAAACCTACATAAATTTTTATTAATTAATGCTCATCAAATTAAAATATTGAAGCTGACTTTTGTCCTATAAAAATAATTTATTCACAGGGAGAATACTTATAAAATCTGAGTTCGTGGTTATTTGTCGGGTTCAGGTTTGAACCATGATTTTTCTTACCATAATTAATATTTAAGCGTCACTAATACTGACATATAGAATGTTTTTTGTATATAAATTGCTTTTAATTGAATAAAAACTTGCAAAGAAGTTTTATCTTTAATTCGAAATATTTGCAGTTTAATTTAATAAATCTAATTGCGTTAAACATGTCTTTAAAAACAGAATGTCAAATAGATATATCTATTGTAGTTTCGGTTTTCAACGAAGAAGAAGGGATTGAAATATTTTATAAAGAATTGAATAAGGTGCTGATTTCTTTGAATTTGTGTTATGAAATTATTTTTATAAACGACGGTAGTACTGACGGCACTGCAGATATTTTGACAAAAATTGTCAATCAGAATAAGAGGATAAAGCTTATCAATTTTTCCCGAAATTTTGGTCATGAAGCAGCAATGATTGCAGGTCTTGATCATTCTTCAGGTAAACTCACAATATGCATGGATGCAGATCTTCAGAATCCTCCTGATGCTCTGCCTGAAATGATCAGCACCTATGAAAAGGGTTTCGATATTATCCTTATGAAGCGGATTCATCGTGAGGATGCCGGTTTTTTCTCAAAGTTCATGTCTAAGTGTTTTTATAAAATCATCAATTTAATATCTCCGGTGAAATTTGAAGCAAATTCTTCTGATTTTTTTCTTATCAACGCAAAGGTCAGAAAAGTTCTGGTTAACTCATTCCGTGAAAGAACAAGATTTCTGAGAGGATATATTCAAATAATAGGATTCAGGAAAACATATCTGGAATATACTGCACCATCAAGAATTGCAGGAAAAAGTAAATATTCTGTTAGAAAACTATTTAAATTATCTGTAAATGCGATTGCTTCTTTTTCGGAGAAACCTCTTGATCTGGGAATATTTGCAGGTTTAATTATGGGAATAATTTCAATGGTAGTTGGAATTTATTCAATAGTAATGTATTTTATTGATAAACCTGTTTCAGGCTATACCACTATTGTTGTACTAATAAGTTTCTTGTTTTCAATAAATTTTCTGATTATGGGGATTATCGGCAAATACCTTGCTTTCCTTTTTAGTGAAACTAAGGGCAGACCGATATATATTGTAGATGAAATTATGGAGTCATCAATTAGCAATGAAACTGAATAACTTTTGCTTTATATAGTTTTATTAATCATTTCATAAAGCAAATCTACGTTAATAGGTTTTGAAATAATACCATCAACAAAGTCTTTACCAATTAATTTCTTTATTTCATCAACAGGATAGGCGGTCTGAAGTATTACCGGAACACTTCTGGTTTTATGAATTATTTTAATTGCCTCATTACCTTCCATGTCAGGTAATTTAATGTCCATCAGTATTAAAGATAAATTTTCGCTATTTATTGCAAATTCAATGGCTTGCTTACCATTTTTTGCCCGGATTATTTCAACTCCAGTAGGAGAGAGCAATTCTTTTAAGAACAGAAAACTAAATTCATCATCTTCAACAATTAATATTTGTTTTTCATTCCATTTATACATGATTTCGGGAACAACCATTTTGTTTTTTCTTTCTTTATTTTTAACAAAATAGGGAATTGTGAAGTAAAGAACAGAACCATATCCCAACTTGGATTCTGCTCTGATTTTTCCACCCAGCAATTCAACAAGATTTTTTGAAATAGTCAAACCCAGTCCGGTTCCACTTCGTTCTCTTGATCTGCTTTCATTAACCTGTCTAAATCTTTCGAAAATTACATCAAGCATATCATCAGGAATTCCGATTCCTGTATCTTTTACATAAAATTCAATATATTGTATTGAATCTATTGATATTTCCTTATAACCAATTTCAATTGATCCGGAAGGGGTAAATTTAATAGCATTCCCAACTAGATTGGTCATTATCTGATTAAATTTTATTTTATCCGTGTAAATCAAAAAACTTTTTTCCGAATAGTTTTTAATGATCTGTACATGATTATTTACAATTACTTCCTTATTTTCGAAAAACTGACAAATTTCATTTAAGCAATCAGTAATATCAATATCTTCTGATTTGACATCAACTTCACCTGATTCAATTTTTGAAATATCAATAATATCGTTAATAATTTCGAGTAATTCGTTCCCACGGTCAGTAATGATCTTTATAAATTTGTTCTTTTTTTCTTCCGTAAGATCGGGATTTTTTAAGAGGTTTGCGAATCCGATAATTCCATTCATAGGAGTTCTGATTTCATGACTCATGTTGGCAAGGAAGGAAGATTTTAGTTTATCGCTTTCTTCGGCTTTTTCCTTTGCTTTAATC
>JBDRPR010000458.1:0-5464 GCA_043826845.1 Bacteroidota bacterium | reverse complement strand
CAAACCTATCAATTTTTATTTATATATGATAAGAAAGATCCATCATAAAAATTAAGATATTTAATAAAAATAATATTTTATACAAATACAGAAAGGATATTTATGGGATTAATCTCTTCTACACATTCTGTCAGCCGATATCATATTGATGGAAAAATTGAAGGCTCTATTACAGAAGAAATATTAAACGGGTTAACCAAATATTCAATTCCAGCAATTGAAAATGAATATGATGAAATTTCTGCCGGATGGACACCGGTTGAAAGTCCATACAATCCGGATTTTATAAAATATTCCTTTCAATTTGGTACCTATTTTCTATTTTCATTACGAATTGATAAAAAATCCATTCCAGGTAAACTGATTCAAAAATATATGGCTATTGAAATTGAAAAAAAGAAGGAAAAATCAGGAAGAGATTTTCTTTCAAAAAATGAAAAAACAGAAATAAAAGAGTTGGTTACAGATATTTTAATGCATAAAATTCCCTCTGTTCCAAGTGTTTATGATGTATTATGGAATTATGAAAAAAATCTTGTTTATTTTTACACGACTCAAAAAGCAGCCAATGAACTGTTTGAAACTGTTTTTTTAAAATCATTTAATTTAAAACCCATTCGGCTGTTTCCCTACACCATTATTCAAACCCAATCTGATTTTTCAGATTCTAAAAAAGACCAGGCCCAGTCTCTTGTTCCTGTATCTTATTCGAGGTGATATATTATGCTTGATATTGCAACGGCCTATAATAAATATAAATTTTTGGGAAATGATTTTTTAACATGGGTCTGGTTTTTGATTGAAACAGATGAAAATCTGACCAACCTTTTAAACACAAAAGAAACCATTACCCTTGAAGTGGGAAATGCCATTGTCCTTGAAAATAAATTAGGGGACAAATCCGTGGAAAAAATTTCCATTAAAGGGGATCAGGCGGGTTTGGAAGAAGGAACAACAGCCCTTAAAAAAGGAGCATTTGTTACCCAGATTAATTTAATCTGTAAAATCAATGAGGATGAATATAAATTTACGATTAAGGGGGAAAGTTTTAATGTAAGCGGACTTAAAACCCCGAAGATAGATTTGTCTGGTAAGGATGATGAAATGGAAGGACTGGTGCTGGAAAAAGCCTTTTTTAATTTTAAAATTTTTGAAGTTATTGACACTTTATTTTTAAAATATATTGATCAAAGAACATCAGATGATTGGAATAATAAAGGATTACAGGATATTAGAAACTGGATACAGGCTTTTTAAAAAAATGTTCATAACCTGCCGGTTTTGAACACAATTAAAAACCGGTTCAAAAAAAAAGGGTTATAGTAAATTTTTAATCTGTTTTTTTACAATTAATTTATTGTTTTTAAATTATGATTTCAAAGAATTAAAAACTTATGAACATTTAAACACCCCTTATTATTATTGTTGTTTTATTAAAATATAAAAATAAATAAAAACATCTTTACTTTATACTGACTGAGTGAATACCTGATTTAACAATTGATAAATCAGATGATTTGATATAGATATTTATGGATATAAATTTTTGTAAAAAGGGAAATAAAATGAAATTTTCGTTTAACAAAAAAGACGTTTTAGATGTTCTTTCAAAGATTCAGGGAATAACCGGAAGAAAAACAAATCTGACCATTACATCAGATATTCTGATCAAAGCCATGGGATCTTCCATCACCATTACCGCCAATGATCTTGAAACTGTTTTTTTAGGCACTTATGAAGCCCATGTGGAAAAAGAAGGATTATTATCCATTAATTCAAAAAAATTTTTTGAAATTATCAAGGAATATCCTGACAATAACATCCGTGTAAATGAAATAGAAAACAGATGGGTTGAGATTGGAGAAAACGATAGTGTTTATCATATTGTATCTTCTGATTATGAAAATTTTCCCGAAACGCCTGTGATTGAAAATGTCGAGTTTATTGAAATTGGAGCCAGACAATTAAAAAAAATGGTGGATGTTTCTTGTGTTGTTAATTATTCAGGAGAAGAAAAAAGAATTTATGTTTTAGGTTCCCTGATTGAAAAAATAATAACCGACAAAGGAGAAAAACTTCGGATTGTTTCAACTGATTCCAGACGTCTGAATTGTTTTGATGTAGATTTTAAAGGAAATCTTGAACTGCCCGAAGAAAGTGTCATTATCCCGAAAAAAGGATTGTCAGAACTCAATAAATTTATTGATACAGGAGAACAGAGTATAAAAATTGGGATCAAGGATAATCATTTTATTTTTAAAAATGAAAATGAATTTATTATGATCAAACTTCTTGAAGGAGAATACCCGGATTATAAACCTGTGATCAATTATGAAGGAATGATACCCATTGAAATGGATAGAAACATGTTTTCAACCCTTATGAAACGCATATCCATTTTAACTTCAGAAGAATATAAAAGTGTGATCCTTAATTTTAAAAACAATGAATTAATCGTCACCATCACCAATCCTGAAATCGGAGAATCAAAAGAAAGAATAATGGTATCCTTTGATCAGGAAGAGATAAAAAGTGCGTTTAACCCCAGGTATTTTTTAGATGCTTTGGGTATTTTTGATCAGAGTATTGTTGTTATCAATATAAAAGACAACAAGAGTCCATGTATTATAAAAGGGCTTGGTGATAATAACCTTGTTTGTGTAATAATGGCGATGCATATATCATGAGTGATAATAAAGTAACAAAAGAGTATAATTCAGAGAGTATAAAAGTTCTTGAAGGTCTTGAAGCTGTAAGGAAAAGACCATCCATGTATATTGGAAATGTTGATCTGGAAGGACTTCATCATCTGGTTTATGAAGTGGTGGACAACAGTATTGATGAATCCATGGCAGGTCATTGCGATCTGATTTTAGTGACCATTCATCCGGACAATCGTGTGAGTGTAGAAGACAATGGCCGGGGTATTCCGGTTGAAATGCACGAAACCGAAAAAAAACCTGCCTGTGAAGTGGTTATGACCAAACTTCATGCCGGCGGTAAATTTGATAAAGATTCCTATAAGGTTTCCGGCGGATTACATGGGGTAGGTATTTCTGTTGTTAATGCGCTTTCAGAAAATTTAGAAATGGAAGTGTATAAAAAAGGAAAAATATATCACCAGACATATAGTAAAGGGAATAAGCTCACAGACCTGAAAATTATAGGCGACACCGAAAAAAAAGGGACCAAAATAACCTTTTCTCCTGATTACAGCATCATGAATAAAAATGAGTTTGTCTATGAAATCCTTTCCCGCAGAATGAGAGAACTTGCTTTTCTGAACAAGGGTATCAGAATCATTATTGAAGATGAACGTTCGGCTGAAAAAGATGATTTTAACTATCCGGGCGGGATTGTTTCTTTTGTTGAATATTTAAATCGCTCCTGTATTCCATTGCATGATCCCATTCATATTGAAGGGGAAAAAAATGATGTTCAAATCGAAGTATCCATTCAGTATAATGATACATTTAAGGAAAAATTCTATTCATATGCCAACAACATCAGAACTGTTGAAGGAGGTGCTCATGTTTCAGGATTTAAAGGGGCACTTACCCGTACCGTCAACACCTATATAGCAACAGATAAAAATCTGCCCAAAAATATGCAGAGTTTAAAATTAAGTGGTGACGATATGAGAGAAGGCCTTTCTGTTATCATTTCTGTTAAACTTATGGAACCTCAGTTTGAAGGTCAAACCAAAACAAAACTGGGAAATAACGAAGTAAAAGGGATTGTTGAATCCCTTATGAATGAAAAACTGGGTCATTATCTGGAAGAAAATCCAAACGTTGCCAGAAAAATTATTTCCAAAGCAGTAGATGCGGCCCGCGCCAGGGATGCGGCCAAAAGAGCAAGAGAATTAGCCAGAAAAAAAGGAACCCTGATGGATTCAACCCTGCCGGGAAAACTGGCAGAATGTCAATTTGCCGATCCAGCCGAAAGAGAACTTTTTCTGGTCGAGGGAGATTCTGCAGGCGGTAGTGCCAAACAGGGCAGAGACAGACGGTTTCAAGCAATTCTGCCGTTAAAGGGAAAAATTCTCAATGTTGAAAAAGCCCGGTTTGATAAAATTTTAAGATCAGATGAAATCAAAAATATTATTACAGTTCTTGGAACCGGTGTGGGAAGAGAAGAATATGATATTGAAAAAATCAGGTATCATAAAGTGGTTATCATGACCGATGCGGATGTTGATGGTTCCCATATCAGAACCTTGCTGCTGACTTTTTTTTATCGCCAGATGCCGGATCTGGTTGAAAAAGGATATCTCTATATTGCTCAACCCCCATTATTTCGTGTGGGGTCAAGAAAAACCGGCGTTTATTTAAAAAACGAAGAAGAATATTCTGATTATCTGGTGAAACGGATCTGCAGCCAGAAAGATATTTTTTTCAGTGGCAGTACAGATCCTATTTCCGAAGAAAATTTTTATTCTTTTCTGGTCAATTTAACAGACTATTCTGATGCTGTCAGCCAGTTAAAAAAAAGAGATATGGACACAAACCTGCTGCTTTCCCTGATCAAACACGGTGTAAAAGATAAATTTTTTCTGGAAGAAAAACAAAATTTTATATCCCTTTCAAAAGACCTTGAAAAAAGTAATTATGTATCCGGTAAAATTGAATATGATGAGGATCGAAATATTTATGAAATGGATATAAGTCAAAAAGAGAACAATCGATTTCTTGTCCGGGTGGGAAAAGATCTTTTGGGTACAAATGATTATCAGCGGATGTTAAAAGGACATGAACTAATCGAAGCGTTTAACAAACCGCCATTTTCTGTTTCTGCCAAACAGGGAGAAGATGAAACCAAAAAAATATATACTTTTGAAGACACACAGACATTATTTGAATTTATAATGGGTGAAGCCAAAAAAGGAATGAATATTCAGCGATACAAAGGTTTGGGAGAAATGAATCCAGACCAGTTGTGGGAAACCACCATGAATCCGGAGAAACGGAACATGCTTCAGGTGAATATTGAGGATGCTGAAAAAGCAGATGAGATTTTTACACTGCTCATGGGTGAAGAAGTGGAGCCCAGACGAAATTTTATTCAAAAACACGCTCTGGAGGTTTCTTCTTTAGATTATTAGGAAAACTAAAAAAACAAAAAGTGAAATGATTATTTAATAATTTCTCTTTTTGTTTTTATTAAGCAGATTTAAAGATTCTGGCAAGATGGATTAAGCAGATTAAGCTGAGTTTCAGTGTCCATTGTCTTGGTCAAGATTACACATCTGGAGTTGCATAAATCATCAGTTCAGTTGTTACCAGGACCTGGTTTACATAAGGAATATATGCGGATCATACATCATACTGCGCTAAGAAACATTTATTTTTCCTGATTTAAAATCAAAAAAACACATAAATACCACAATATTATTACTTTTTTTACATAATTTATTATTTTTTTAAGCGTATTTTATTTATCTATTAATATATATTTTGGTTTC
>JBDRPR010000457.1:0-5749 GCA_043826845.1 Bacteroidota bacterium | reverse complement strand
ATTATTCATAAAAATTCTATGTGACAACCTAAAAATCTATAAATGTACGAATTGCTTTCCACCTTATATTCCCAATGATTTTTTATTAAAAATTTCATGCTTTTTTAGAAACAAATGAAGTCATATTTACGTATTAAGATTGTCCGTTAAAAACAGACAAGCATAGTTAATAATATAATAAACTATATTAATTTATGAAAAATAAATTACGGATTCTGACACTGTGTCTATTCATAATTGCCCAGTTTTCTTTTTTAAGAGAAGAAGTTAAAGCTGTAACGGCTTATCCTTATCCAATTGAATTTAAACAACCTGACGGTAGTATACTCACTATTTTGCTTAAAGGTGACGAAAAAGTCAGATGGGCACTTACTTCTGATGGTTATACGATAATATTCAACAGTTCTGGCACCTATGAATATGCCAAACTGAATAATTATGGCGAAATGGTACCTTCAGGCATCAAAGCTAATAATTTTGAACGCAGAGAAGTTGAGGAACTTAATTTCCTTATACAAACGCCTAAAGCTCTTTTCTATTCTGAAACGCAAGTTAGTGCCATGAAACAAATATGGGAAATATATGAAAATGAAGCAAAAGGTGCTAAAGCATTTCCAACTACTGGAAACCGCAAATTGATTTGTATTTTAATGAATTATACTGATAAAACTTTTGTAAGAACCAGATTGGAATTCGACAACCTGTTTAACCAGATAACGTACAATTTTGATGGTGCAACTGGCAGTGTTAAAGATTATTTCCTTGAAAACTCCTACAATCAATTTAATTTAACTGTTACAGTTGTGGGGCCATATACAGCTGCAAACAATATGGCATATTATGGAGCGAATGTTAGTGGTGATGATGTTAATCCCCGTGCTTTAATTACAGAAGCAGTAAATTTAGCAAATTCGGATGTTAACTATGCTGACTTTGATAACGATAACGATGGATCTGTAGATGGTGTCTATGTAATATATGCAGGTTATGATGAATCTGCCGGTGGTCCTGCAGATGCTATTTGGGCTCATGCATGGAGCATTGCAACTGTTGTGTTGGATGGTAAATCAATAAGTAAATATTCATGTTCTTCTGAATTGAGAAGTAATTCTGGAACAGGGATAACAAGAATTGGTGTGGTTTGCCATGAATTTGGCCATGTATTAGGTGCCCCTGATTTCTATGATACTGATTATGCTACCGGTGGACAATTTTCTGGTACTGGATACTGGGATTTGCAAGCCTCAGGTTCTTGGAATAATAGTGGGACTACTCCTGCACATTCTAATGGTTATACAAAAACGATTTTATACGGTTGGGCAACTCAAAACTTATTAACTCAAGGACAGGATGTTACATTATATAATGCAGCACAAAATAAAACCAGTTTTTATAGGTTTAATACAGCAACTGCCAATGAATATTACTTATGCGAAAACCGTCAATTAGTTGGTTTTGATGGCTACCTTCCAGGACATGGTATGATTATTTATCATGTGAATGCAACAGTTGGTACAGTCGATATCAATACTACTCATCCGCAAAAAATGTATCCTGTGTGTGCAAGTGCCACAAGCCAACAGCCCACTGCAACACCTTCCACTTATGGAGTAATTAATGGCGGGGGATGCCCTTACCCCGGAACTGCAAGTAAAACTTCATTTACTGATAACACAACCCCATGGGCACGCTCTTGGGCTTCAGCATTAACTAATAAACCGGTTGAAAATATTACTGAAATTACTTTAAATAAAACAATCACCTTCCGTTTTATGGGTGGGCCAACTTGCTCATTGCCCACTATTCAGGCAGCTAACTTTTCAGCTACTGCTATTACTACTAACTCTATGACAGCAAATTGGACCAGAGGTGATGGAAATACGGTATTAGTAGTGGCGAGAGCTACTGGCGAAGTTAATTCAGATCCTGTAATTGGAACAAGTTATACAGCTAGTGCTATTTTTGGAAGTGGCTCACAAATAGGATATGGCAATTATGTTGTGTATAAAGGAACAGGAACCTCTGTAAATGTAACTAACTTAGCATCTGGAACTGTTTATTATTATGGCATATATGAATTTAATTCTGCTGACAATTGTTATAAGTCACCAGGTTTAACAGGAAATGACACAACTACTTATATACCGGTACCACCTGTTTCCGAATTTACTTCAAATTTAACAACTATTTCTGCAGGACAATCAATTGAATTTACGGAAACTTGTACCAGCAACCCTGAAACATGGAGTTGGACATTTGATGGTGGCTTCCCTTCAACTTCAACTGATAGGACTCCTGAAGTCACCTGGGTTACTCCCGGAACATATACGGTATCTTTAATGGCTTCAAACCAGTTTGGTTCAGATACTGAAATAAAAACTAATTATATTACAGTTAATAGTTTGATATCACTTCCACCTACTAATCCAGTTATTATTGGAACGGGCACAAACTCTGGAACATACTGGCCACTAGGTATTAGTACATTAGGTGCTGCCTCGTACAGATATGTGCGAGATGCCGCCATTTATACCAATACGGAAATTGGAGGTGGTGGTCAACTTACTAAAATAGAATGGAGACCAGGTACCAGCAGAGCAGATGTTCGTAATATTCAAATATATGTTAAACATACGACAGATGCTACATTTACTGCAAACCCTGTGGGTAGTTACACATCAGGTGCTACTCTTGTATATAGTGGTCCGTTTACACCAAATGTAGCTGGATGGTTTGCTTTCAATTTAACAGATGTCTTCATCTATGATGGAACAAGTAATTTGATGGTGATTGCTATGGTTAATACGACAGGTTCACCAGGCAGTGCGGGAAGTAATTGTTATTATACTACTGCAGCGAGTAAACATCAGCAATGGAATGGATCTTCTGCGCCTGCGGGCAATGGAACGGTAAATGGAAACCGACCAAATGTTAGGTTGACGTTTTCTACGCCGACTCCTCCTGTTGCAAATTTCGCAGGTCTCGATTATATACTAAAAGAAGATTTTGAAAGTGGGACTTTTCCACCCACTGGTTGGACTATCAATAATGTAGATGGGGCTGGTACTACATGGGCAACATCTACTATACAAAACCACTCATTTGGGGGAGGGAATTCAGCAAGACACGTATATGGTGTTGCTGGTTATAATGAAAACGGCTACTTTATTACACCACAAATTACAAGTCTGCCTGCAGGTGCTGTACTAAACTTTTGGTCGTACAATGAATGGCCTACATATTATGGTACTAATTCAGTGTTACTTTCTACAACAACAAATGCTCCAGCAGCTTTTACGGTGAATCTTTATCAACCAGCAAGCGTAACTGCCAGCTGGGTTTCTACACAAATAGATCTAAGTGCCTATGCAGGACAAAATATTTACATTGCATTCCGCTATCAAGGTAATGATGCTCATACATGGTATATAGATGATGTGGATGTTTCTACATATAACTATACGCAAATTGACACGTACGAGGGCGACCCACTTACAATATACGATATGTCAACTGGTGGTCCTTTTGTCTGGGAATGGACAAATTCAGGTGCGACTCCAATAGTCTCTGGTACGCAAAATGTTACTACAACATATAATGTTGCGGGTCTATACCCTGTTTCATTAAAAGCAGGGAACTATGGAGGAACAAACACAAAAACAGTACCCAACTTTGTTAATGTTATCGGTAGAGCTCCAATTGCTAATTATTATGGAAAAGGCAATTTAAAAACTGATGCTTTTCAACCATTTATTCCTTCTGGTGGTACTGTTACCTTTTCAAATAAGAGTACAAGGGTACCTACTTCATGGAATTGGTCTTTCAGTAATGGTTCTCCACTTAGCAGTACTGCACAGACTCCTCCTGTTATAACATATAATGCAACTGGAACTCATGATGTTTCATTGACAGTTTCAAATGCTTTTGGAAACAACAACAAAACAGAAGCATATGTAAATGTAATGGGGACATATTTTGTTACTAACTTGATTGAATCTGATTTATTAACTGGTTATGGCTATACTGCCGGACAATTACCAGGTCACGCTGCAGATGCGGCCGACCTTTCTGGTGGTGAATTTTATAAATATGCAGAGTTTTATGATAATAGCTACCCCGGAATTGTTACTGCAGTTGATATTGCCGTTAGATATGCACAGGGAACAGGAAAAAATATTAATGTTACTGTTTGGAATGGTGTAGATGGTGTTCCAGGTACAATTCTCGGTACTAAAACTGTTGCGATTTCTTCTTTTACTGAAACAGCATGGAATACAGTTACTTTTGATACACCCATCAATGTGACTGGAGATTTTTTTATTGGTTATGAATTAAACTATGATGTTGGCCATGATTTTGTGACACATCAATTCCGTCCTTATATGGCGTTGGATAGAGGTGAAAGTGCCACAGAAAGCTCTGCATGGTTTATGTACGGATCTAATTTAGCAAGTGCCGCATGGGAGTCTTTTGATGTAGGTTTCGGAGGTTTTAAAACAGCGTTAGCTGTTCATCCTGAGTTCACATATGCTAGTTTTGTTCCAGTAGCTGATTTCTCTGCTACTCCAACTACCTTATGTGCCGGAGGGTCAACCTCATTTACTGATTTATCTACTGGTTCACCAGATTCTTGGGCATGGACTTTTCCAGGAGGCACACCTGCTACAAGTACGGATCAGAATCCAACTATATCTTATGCTACTGCCGGAACTTATGATGTAACATTAACTGCAACAAATGCCAGTGGTTCAGATGGTGAAACAAAAACCAGTTATATCACCGTAAATCCATTACCGATTGCACCTACATCAGTTAGTGCAACATTAACAACAATATGTGCAGGATCTAGTTCCATATTGTCGTACACAGGTGGTTCTGGTACTACATTTGGATGGTATTCCGCATCATGTGGAGGTACTTCTGTAGGAACAGGAAATAACTTAAGTGTAACGCCTGCAATAACTACTACCTATTATGGAAGATGGGAAAATGGATGTGGTAATTCGACTTGTCAGACGGTTACAATCACAGTAAATCCATTACCGGTTGCACCTACATCAGTTAGTGCAACATTGACTACTATATGTGCAGGCTCTAGCACAGTCTTGTCATACACAGGTGGTTCAGGTACTACCTTCGGATGGTACACAGGATCTTGTGGAGGGACATCTGTAGGAACAGGAAATAACTTAAGTGTAACGCCTGCAATAACTACTACCTATTATGGAAGATGGGAAAATGCATGTGGCAATTCAACTTGTCAAACTATAACAATCACAGTAAATCCATTACCGGTTGCTCCAACATCAGTTAGTGCAACACTAACAACTATATGTTCCGGAGCTAGTACGATATTGTCGTACACAGGTGGCTCAGGTACTACCTTCGGATGGTACACCGCATCATGTGGAGGTGCTTCTGTAGGAACAGGAAATAATTTAAGTGTATCACCTGCAGTAACAACTACCTATTATGGAAGATGGGAAAATGCATGTGGCAATTCAACTTGTCAAACTATAACAATCACAGTAAATCCATTACCGGTTGCACCAACATCAGTTAGTGCAACATTAACTACTATATGTTCCGGAGCTAGTACGGTATTGTCATACACAGGTGGCTCAGGTACTACCTTCGGATGGTATACCGCATCATGTGGAGGTGCTTCTGTAGGAACAGGAAATAATTTAAGTGTATCACCTGCAGTAACAACTACCTATTATGGAAGATGGGAAAATGCATGTGGCAA
>JBDRPR010000456.1:0-2171 GCA_043826845.1 Bacteroidota bacterium | reverse complement strand
ACCATGCTTGATAAAAGCTATAGCCTACACAAAATATTGTTTTATATTCAAATGTTTTCATAAAATATTAAACACCAAATCCACCAAGTGCTGCCCTAGAGAAGTTTGCTGCACCTTGACTTGCTTGTACAGCAGATTGTGAAAATATTTGAAATGCTTTTCTTATCTCACTTTCAGTGTTTCCAGGAGTTAAAATCCATTTATCCAATATACCCATTTTTTCAAATACTTGTTTAAAATTTGTGGAGCCATTATCAACACCCATTCCAGCTATAATATGATTTTCTTGTTTTAGCATGTCTTGTATTATAGTCTTAACATTATCTATTGTATGATATGTTGAATGTTGATCCTCACCATCTGTAACAATGAGAGTAATTGTTCTAGTTGGTACACTATTGCTTTCCATGAAATCTTGTGTTTTAGTAAGGATAGTTGCTAACAGGAAAACAGTGCTATCATAAAGTGGTGTACCAAGACAAGGATCATAATTCTTGCTATCTAAATATTTAGCTGTGTCTAAGAAACAAAAAGGATTTAAAATTGTACCATTGAGATAACGTGTATGGAATAATACTTCGTTACTTTGTTTAGATTGCTTAAGGGCATCTATAACAAGATTATGCCCATTGATAATTGCTTGTTCATTGCCTGCACCTGCAATAGATCCAGAGTCATCTGGCATTATAGTAACTAATACTACTTCACTTGTTTCAACATCATCAACACTTACTCCAAGTGCGTTTTGTATTTGAGCACCTAAATCTGGTATGTTAAGTATGTTACCGGATTCCGGGGAAATAAGCCCTTCATCTTTTGCACTTTGTATTAAATCTTTTACATTTGTACTCATAATTTTATCTCCTATTTATTCAAATTTTATCTATCCATGCAATGTCTGTTGATTCAACTACATTCATACCTTCACTTGTGAATTTGTCTAATGCTTGTTTTGCAGTATCTGTAAAATCAGGGCCTCCTGGTATAACTACTGAACTCATGCAATCTTTCATAATATATACTTTTTGTACTAATGTAGGATCTTGAGCTTTTATTTCATTAAGAAGGTCTTCAATACTACTTTTTACACAATGGCTTGCTGCTTGCCCTGCTATAATAACAGCATCAGAATCTAAGAGAGTTTTTATAAATCTTACATTCTTTTGCACAAGTGCTTGACCATCATATCGTAATAAAACTTCAGGTGATAGAATGGAATAATTTTCTGTTAATGGATGACCTCCTTTAATCTCAGCTAAAGATTGAGCTCCTCTAGTAAAGGAATGGAACATTCTTGCTTCATGTATTATACCTGCAAGGCAATGCCCGTCTGTGCCTATAATACAGTGTGGTGGCCATAAATATAATTGGTATTTACCTGCTTTTTCCAATTCTTGTGTATAAAATGCAACTTGCTTTTCTAACCACATATAATTATTATTACATAGCCACCATGCTATAGCTGGATTTGGTTTGACTTCCCCCTTTTTAATCATTTCTGTTGTAATAATAGTGTGCGGTGATAAATAGCGATCTGTGCTATCTAACCAAAACCATGGAAAGAATATTTGATATGCAAAATGTGTGTCTAAGGTTGTTGTTATATTAGTAATTCTATCTATCTTTTGATAAATGAATTCAGCTATTTTTTTATTGTTTTCAATAGCACCTTGCCCATCTCTACCACCTACATAAAGAGTACCTTCCGGGTAACAAAAATCTTTTTGTACATCAATGAGTAGTAAATGTATCTTTTTTTTGTCTTTTGAAGCATGTGGTACTTTATTATCATTAGCATATTGTACAGCTTCTTGGAAGATTTGCATATCATCTGGACGATATGTCCAATTTTCTGCGTTTTTTGATTTGTAAATGCTTGGTAAAATCATTTGTTTTCTCCTTTTAAATTATTTTGTGTTATTTAACTTTCTTTTTATATGATTATTTATTTGATTAAATATTTGATCCCATATTTGATTATTTATTTGATTATTTATTTGTTTCATTTAATTCCTGATTTATATGGATTTTTATTTGATTACATATTTGATCCCGTATTTGATTACTTATTTGATTAAATATTTGTTCATATATTTGATTATCTATTTGAATATTTATTTGATTATATATTTGATTACTTATATGAATTTTTATTTGATTCCATATTTGAT
>JBDRPR010000455.1:0-13355 GCA_043826845.1 Bacteroidota bacterium | reverse complement strand
GTAACTATTGCTGCACCTATGTATCCAACTTTCGGAATTAATATAAAATTCATACCGACATTTACCATTGCACTAATCATTACAATAATCATCATACTGACAGTCTTTTTTTGCTGATAAATCATAAGATTGAACAATCCGGAGATGCCTCCGATAATATTAGCAAAACATATAATGTTAACTATAACCCATGCATCTGCATATTTTGAGTCAAGAAATAATAAGATCATTTCCCTCGCTACAAATGCTATACTGAAGTTTAAAAATAAAACTATTAAAATATAGGTTAAGTTATATTGTTTTAGTTTTCCTTTAGGATCAGAAACCTCAGAATCATTTGCAATGCGATAAAAAATAGGACTATAAGCAGCATAAAATGACCCAGTAATTAGTAATGTCATTCCGGCTATTTTATATCCTAAAGAGTAAATTCCAACATCATGTAAATTGAAATATTGTTCAATAAATATCCGGTCTGAAAGATTATTTACCCACGAGAAAAGAAGCATTGGGACCAAAGGAATGCTATAAAAAAAAATAGCGGAAATCTTTTTCAGATTAAATTTGAATCTGGATTGTTTGATAATTAAATACAAAAACCAGGGAAATATTACAATAGTTCCTATTAGCTGTCCTTTCAGCATTCCTGCAGCACCTTCATTACGATAAACAACAAACCAAAGGATGAACACAACCCCTGCAATAAACTGAGCAAGTGAAGACCACAGAAATATTCCGGCCTTTTCCTTTACCTGTAAAACAATACGGGGAATATTTGTAAAAGTCAAGATATAAGCATTGAGTATAGCATAAGTATAGTATGGATGAAAATCTATAGATGAATATACTTGTGATACCTGATTTTTAAATAAAAAAACCAGTCCCAGAAAAACTGTTGCTACTGTAAAAATTAAAATATTTCCGTTTCCAACAAGATTGCGTTGATCGGTAACAGTTTTATAATCGAAATAAAGTCTGGCCATCGATCTTTCAGTTGCTAAAGAAAAGAATATAATTAATATGGCTGATATAGTTTGTAAGGATTGAACAATACCGTAATCGTCCGGGGACAGGTACTTTGTGTATAAGGGTAACAATATAAAACCTGCCAATTGAGGGAGAATTCTTCCAAGTGTATATATTGAGGTATTTTTAAGGATTTGGCTCATTTAAATGTATAAAATTGAATATTATTACAATAATAAAATCACTTTTGTCTGGTAAATAAATAATGAAACCTCTACGAGGTTTTTTGTTGAAAGCAATAGATTTTTATACAATAATATATCCTCTACGAGGATTTGCCGGTGAGGCAAAATTATTAAAAATATAAAACAACCCTTTATCGAAAAAGCATTGTATAGGATGCATTATATCATCGATTTAAAATATTTCTCAAATTTTATCCGGACAGCAATGTAAAAAAAATAACATATATATTCATCAAAATTGCCTTATGATTGTTTGAATATTTATTAAAAAAATTTAAAAATCAGATTTAGTCTCATATTGCCGCAGTTCATCCGTACTATTTATATAAATTAATCTATTGGTCGCTGTGGAATTCAGAAAATCAAGTGCATTTGTTTTTAGCTTTTCATCTTTAAATTCAAACAAATTTATTAAAGACACAACATTAGTATAATATTTAGAAAAAAAAGAAGAAGTAGATGACATAATACTTACAATATAAGAATATTTATTCACCTCAATAAATTCACCGGGAATGTAATTTGGGAATACCAAAGATGAATATTTTAATATCCCAGGTGTAAATCCAAGTTTGGGATGAGCCTTAATATGCAATTCAAAACCAAGATTAATTATTTCACTTGTTATAAATAACATGTTTTGTGGATAATTTTCAAAAAAATCTAAAGAAGTATAGTCACAATCCAACAACAAAATAGTTTTTTTATTTATATTCGGCACTAGTTTATATTTTTGAAGAGCCTCAATATTTGGCTCTAACGAAATATTTATTATTTTTGGGTTATTATATATTAAAAAAATCATTGGATCAGAAAATGCAAGTTTAATTTTCGCATTACAAAGCCAATTAAATATAATTAAACTTAAAACATTTTTAATAGTATTCTTATTATGGGTAAAAGGCAATATTTTTACCGGTGAATAATAAACAATATTATTTCTTTTAATAAGACGATTTATTATATAAAAAGTAATCCAATCGTGACCTTTAGCAAAGAAAAAGATTTCAACATTAATAATTGATTTAAAATGTTTTTTAAAAATATACCTAAGAAATAATTTTGCTCTAATAATTGCTAATGGATTTCTTAAATTCGGAGAAAAGGACGGTATAAAAAAAATTTTTACCACTTTTAAATTAAGTCTATTAAAATACCGATAATTGTTTTTAACATTTACACATACTATTGTTATTTCATAGTCCTTTTTTGAATAATTTTCATAAAGCGATATAACAATAGGAATATCACCAGCCTGATGTGAAAAAAGAATAATTTTTGGCATATAAATTTACAGTAAATGTTTTATAATATTGATATTACATGAAAAGTTGCAACATCGAAGAAATCATTAATAAATTATTGACAATTTTCTATTATAAAAATGAAGTTAAAAAAGTAGTTTACAAATTCAATCCCTGAACCATTGATATCAATAATGGAGTTCCAAAATCAATATTTTTTGTCGCTTTTTTACCAATAATCTGATTCAGATACTTTGGTTTCAAACCATGCCCTGGTCTTATTGAACGTATATTTTCTGATGTAAAAGTATCTCCTTTTTTTATTTTTTTAACAACAAATAAAGAGCGTGAGAAAATTCTGCTTTTTTCAGCTTTATCAGAAATTTCATATACTGCTTTGCCTAAAGCCTTTTCAACTTTTCGAATTGATTCAACCATTATTTTAAATTCTTTTGGTTCCATAGAAAAACAGGCATCAGGTCCCCCAATATTTCGGTTGAGAATAAAATGTTTTTCGACAACTGAAGCTCCAAGGGCAACAGCAGTAATAGATGCAATATCTCCAATAGTATGATCTGATAAACCGACATCAACTCCAAATCGTTTCTTCATATCGGGAATAGTCAGCAAGTTGGCTTCATCAATTGGAGCAGGATATTGAGAGGTGCATTTTAGAAGAGTAATTTGATTATTTCCAACTTTACGACAAGCTATAAGAGCATCTTCAATTTCATCAAGTGTTGCTATTCCGGTAGAAATAATCATCGGTTTTCCTTTGGATGCAGTATATTCGATAAGTGAAGTATCGGTAATCTCGAAACTGGAGATTTTATATAATTGGACATTCATTTGTTCCAGAAAGTCAACAGCAGTTTTATCAAATGGAGTTGAAAAAAAAATTAAGCCCAAACTCTCCGCATATTCTTTAAGTTGCTGTTGCCATTCCCATGGGGTATAAGCTTCCTTATATAGCTGATAAAGAGTTTTACCGTCCCATAAAGTTCCTCCTTTTATTCTAAAATATTCATTATCGCAATCAATAGTAAGAGTATCTGCTGTGTATGTTTGGATTTTAATTGCATCTGCTCCGGCAAATTTAGCGGCTTTGATTGAATCAATAGCCACTTTAATATCTTGATTGTGATTGGCAGAAAGTTCGGCAATAATTAAAACATTATTTTGTGCATTTTGTTTCATCTATTATTTTACAAATTATTGGTTAAATATATTGTCTTTTCGAATTTCAATTTATCTTCTTCGTAATGTTTTGTGAAACCTGTCCTTTCAAATACTTTAATTGAAGGGATATTTGTTTTCATCACATACCCTACTACACGTATAAATGTTAATTTTTTCTTTTTTGTAAATGACCTGAGATGCTCAATACCTTTAATTAAAACAATTTGCCCTAAACCCATTCCATAAAATTTTGGATCAATAAGATAACTAATTATAGCTTCTTCTTTGTCCACATCAAATCGAATTGAGCCTACTTTATATTTATCCATTTCTGCAATAAGGTACAAACAATTACAATCTTCCACTTTAGAATAAAACCAAGCAGTATGTTCTTTAACGGTTATCTTATGCTGATTAAAAGAGAAGGCTCTTACGACAGGATTTGTACTCCACAGGTAGGTAACTTCAACATCTGTTTGATTTACAATTCTAAGTTCAATTTTATCCATAATATCCAATTGAAAGAAGATTTTCAGAAGCCTTTTTGCCGAATTCCCATCAATTATTTTCATTTTTCTGTTGTCTTCATTGAAAGCCTTTTTAATCGCTATAATTAAATCAATCTCATTAAAATCATGAGCATCAATAAAAGAATCTGAAATTTTGTAATTAGAATAAACATATTTTTGATTTTCTGCATATATTCCGGAAATCACATTGCATCCAGCAGCGATTGCTTCCATAAGGATTCCGCTTGCCGGAACAATTGCCAAATCGCATTCGATCATTAAAGACAACATGCTATTTTCATCGACGGAGTGATAGTAAAATATTTTTTGATTATTATCTATCAAGAACCTTAGACTATCAATATTAATATAAGTTGAACCGGTAACAATAATTATTTTTTTAAACAAGGAGAAACCTTGTACAATTTTCAAGGCACTTTCTGTCAAATTTTTATAATCAGATCCTCCAAAACAAATCAAAACAGTTTCAATTTTTTCAATTTCACGTTCTTTTTTTGCTTGTTCTAAAAAAGCAGGACGCAACAAGGCATAATCGGGTCCTATTGCAAATTGCGTATAAGATTTTGCTTTATAATCTTCGGATTTTACGCCAGGAGCATGATTGATAATTAAATCGGCAAAAAACTCTTTATCTTGGATGTCGTCAATACAAACCAATTTTGCATTTTTCTCCTTTATTTGTTTTTGAAAGGCAGAATTAAAATGATAGCCATCTAATATAACAATTTGGCCGGATGCAATGGAATTTAAAAAATCGACTTCTTCTTTTATTTTAATAATGCTAAAACCTATTTTAAGAATTTCATGTTCTACATTGTCCGGAATATCATTGCAATAAAATGTAATGGGAAAATCATTCTTTAGCATATGAGCCAAAGCAATGCATCGAACAAGGTGCCCCAATCCAATTTGATGATTTCCATCTACCCTGAAAATTATCTTATGTTCCATTTTGATATATCAATCATTTACAATAATTGTAATCATTATTGCCCAATTTTATTTTGATTAAGAATTTTGAAATAAATCCTTTCTACGCCAATTTCCATTTACATCTTTAACAACAATATCTTTATTTGCATGTTTATCGACTATTTCATCAAAATATTTTTCAGTAATCCCTAAAGTATTGCAAAAGTCTCTCTTTGCAGCAGGATCACAAATATAATCTTTTTCTTTAATCAATAAGTCAGCCTGTTGTTTGGTAATTTGCCCCTTTCGAACCATTCTGCTTGTTATATCACTAACTCTTTGAAATCCGAATTTTGGAAATTTTGTCCATAATTGAATGATATATGCAATACTGTCAATCTGTGTAAAATTTTCTACATTTCCCTGTCTGAACCATTCATTAAAATCATCTAAATCTTTAAATCCATACTTTTTAGCTTTTTCCATTGTTTCTCTTTCATTATAAGTGAAGAATGCGAAGAAGTAATATACCTTTGTGTCGTCATCGCTCAAAAAATGAAGTAAATCTAAAGTGCTTGATGAACCATACTCATAAGCTGAATTTTCGCCAAAAAAAACTAAAGGTATTTTATATAATTTAGCTATTTTGACAGGAGTAGAATAAATTTTTTCTTCTATCCACTTAAGAGGATGTAATTCATTTTCTAAATCTTGTAGTGTTTCTTTTTTAAATGTTTGAGGCGAGTGTCTAAAAATTATATGATCTAAATTGAATCTTTCAGCAATATTTTTAACGTTATGCAATCCTGCCTGTGTATGCGTAAATTCATCTGTGACAGTGACTAATAGTGGGCGCATACCCAATTTGATAAGTTCAGAGACAATTACAGTACTATCTTTACCCCCAGAAACAGGACAAATACAATCATATTCACCTTTTTCGGAAATTCTTTTTTCACATATTTCTTTAAGTGTCTTTTTTCGTTCACTCCAATCAATACTTTTTCTATTTTCATAATTTCGACAAGCTAAGCATACGCCATCTTGAAAATTACTGCCAGGACGAGTGTCTGGCATTCCGCATTTAATGCATGTTTTCATCTGTTTAATTTTTAATTATTTTTTTAATAAAAACCAGGTAATATCATCTTGTGGAAAAGCAACATCTCTTTTATAAGAAAAGCCATAATCAATAAGCTTTAAGTCAGAATATTTATCTAACATTTCACCTGCAAAATCTCTTTTAAATAAACGATCCTTATGTCCGCGGTAAGTAATTGTAACAGGATACGGGTTATAATATTCACACACAAGAATAAACCGACTTGATGCCTCATATAATTTTTCGTACACAATATTTAACTTATCGGGATTAATATGAATCAAAACGCCTTTGATAAGGGTTAATTCAACTTTTTCATTAACGGTGTAGTCAAAAACAGAACCTTCGAATACATTTTGGTCACCAATTAAATCTTTGAGCGCTTTTGCTGCAACTGAATTTATTTCTATCCCTTTTAACTTTATATATGGATAAAGGAGTTTTATTGCTTTTAAATTCATTCCGATATTTGCCCCAAATTCAAGGCAAGACGAAATTTTATCTGTATGTTTTAGTGTTTTTGAAAAAAAATTGAGATTAGAAGCCAACAGATCCTGACTATCGTTTCTGCCAATATATTGAGTTCCAAACTCTCCTGCCCAGAACTCCTCTTGAGGTGTATCAAAATGTTTCATAATAATTTTAAAAGTTTATAATAATGCTAAGATAATGCTTTACATATTTAGCAATTGTGAGAAATTATTTTTAAAGTAACTAATTATTTTATGTTGCCCTATCCAAATTTAGGACTATTGTTGACTGGAAAGAAGTCTATGTTAATCGATATAATTGGAAAAACTATATACTAGTTGCTCGTTTAAGGTATTCAACTAATTCTTTGTTGTCTCTGTATTTTACAACATTTCCAATGTTTATTTGTGCCGTTTCCGGAAATCTTTCGAAGAAAGTGATTACTTCATAAAAACTTACTGGTCGCTTCCCAATATTTAGTGTTTTATAAATTAAATTCAATAATTCCAGATCATTCGTCTCATCAAGCGTTAATCGCCATGGTCTGATATATTGCTCGGGAGCTTCAAACTTATTCAATGAAAAGTGTTCTGGATTGTTTGAAAAATAATAAATCAGGTACTCGCTATGGTTCGTTATCTTTATAAGTTTTTTAAGTTTTAATATGGCCTTTGTTTTATATATTTCACAAGCTGTACCTAAAGCAACTTTTGATATCGTAAAGGTTACATCACAACCACTTTCGATGTGCCTTTTTATCGTTTCTTGACCCAACTCAAAGGATACCAAAGGGCAATCACCTGTTACCCTAACAATATGATCCGGTTTCAATTGATTAATTGTAGGCATAAATCGTTCTAAAACGTCATCTTCCGGTCCTCTGACAATTTCCACCTGACCATTCAGGTTGTATTTTTCCAACTTTTCATCAACTTTATTTGTAGAAGTTGCCAGCACTACTTTATCAATCCCAGGGATAGCAAGAGTATTAATCAGGCACCTTTCGATTGCCGATATGCCGTATATATCCTGAATTGCTTTGTTTGGCAATCTTTTTGATTGAAGTCTGCAAGGGACAAATGCAATTATCATAGTATTTATAATAATGAGTTTGAAATTCCACCATCAATTTGAATAGTTGTGCCTGTAATTGCAGCGGCGCGATTTGAAGAAAAGAAGCAAACAAGGTCTCCAAGTTCGTCAGGGTTTTGATATCTTTTTTGAGGAAAGTTGCTAACAGCTTGTTTTTCTACTTCTTCGACAATAATTCCAAGGGTTTTTGCCCGATTTTCCATTAATTCAATTGCCCTATCGGTTTTAAATGCTCCCGGACAGATGTTATTAATAGTAATTCCTTTACTTATGAGGTCTTTACTTAAACTTTTTGCAAGACTTACCACACCTGCACGGAAAACATTTGACAATACAAGTGTTGGAGCTGGTTCTTTAACTGCCAGAGACGTAATGTTAATTATTCTTCCCCATTGATTCTTTTCCATATATGGTAAACATCCTTTTATCATACGAATGTTGTATTTTAATACTGAATTGTATGCCTCATCCCATTCATCACTCGTAATTTCATTAAATGTTCCGGGTTTAGGACCACCAGAATTGTTAATGAGGATATCAATGTGTCCAAATGTTGAAATGGTTTCTTGAATGATCTTTTGGTTGTCAGATTCTGATGACATATCAGCAAATATATCTAAAACTCTTACACCCAATATCTCAATCTCTTTTTTAGTTTTTTTAAGCGAGTTAATGTCATTCGCGCAAATAACAATATTTGCTCCTTCTTTTGCTAGGGAAATAGCACAAGCTTTCCCCAAGCCTTTGCTACTACCTCCAATAATAGCTACTTTCCCTTTTAGTTCGAAATTCATTAGTAAATTTTATTTAGGTTTATAATTTCGTCTTTATTGATCCTCGCTTTCGTTATTTTCCCCACCAGCGTTTCATATTCATTGGGTTGAATTCCTCCGCCAGGTCTTTTAAAAGCCAGCATCTCTTTAGTAATCTGAGTTCCCTTAGGGATATCAGATGCTGCAACAATGCTTCTTCTCATCATTGTTTTATCCATGTTTTCTCTTGGTGCAAGAACCTTGTCTTTCAAAGATAAACTAATGTTGATGTTTTTGAAATGTTTAATAGTTACTCTCATATCTTGTGGACTAAGGCAAATAAACCAGTCTGGGCCTTGATCATCACTCCTTAAGAAGAGGTGTTTACATACAAAATTAGCTCCTGCAGCTCTGGCTACTGAAGGCATTAATTTATTTGGGGAGTGATCAATGTATCCAACAAGAGTTCCATATTTTTCTTTTAATGTTGATAGAAATCCAAGATTTGAATCTTCCGGTGAAACTCCGTGATCCCCACTAGCCATTGTATGCTGGCCTTGCATTAAAACATAGTTTTCAACTCCTTTTGACTTACATCTATTGACAATCCAATCAATCTCCTCAGAACTTGCAAGAGGTAAACTAATGAAAAATGGTAGTTTGCTTTCAATTACCGGATCAATAATTCCCGGATTATTAATGTCTGATGCGTTGATAACAAATGCATTACATCCGCTTTTCGTTAAAAAAGGGACCAGGCTACTGGAAAGAATTGTTGCAATAAAATCTATTCCTCTGTTCCTTGAATGATTGATTAATTCAACAAGTTGTTGGTTGGTATATTGAATCTTTCTGTAATGTTCAATATAGGGATGTGAGTCAACATAAAATTCTTCTGGAATAGCAAGCTGAAATTCAATTCCATCAGCACCTATTTCTGATGCAGCATCAATAAATTTTTTAGCAGTTTCAAAGTCCCCCAGACTTGCCTGCCCCTCTTCAACCCAAAAGTATGAGTCATTTGAAGTAATTTCTTTATTTCCTATTTTCATAAAACATTAAAATTTTATCAATTACAATATCTTGTTCTTCATTGCTCAACGTAGGAAACATTGGCAAACTCAAACAATGTTCATAGTGTTTTTCGGCAATAGGCAAATCACCTTTCTTCCATCCAAATTGTTTATAATATGGCATAAAATGAACCGGGATATAATGTACTTGTGCATAGACATTGTTTTTTCGGAGGAAATCATATAATCCTTTTCGATTTTCAACTTCAATGATATAAAGATGGTAACCATGGCCTTCAATAACTCCCGATTGTCCTTTAATGAATGGATTGTTTTTAAATGCTTCCTGGTAGACAGATGCTATTTCTCTTCTTCTGCTTAGACCAGCATTTGCTTTTGTTAACTGACTGATACCCAAAGCTGCTTGAAAATCTGTGAGACGGTAATTATAGCCAAGTTCCTGCATTTCATAATACCATCCTCCATGGTTTTCCCGAAGTAAATCCGGGTCTTTTGTAATTCCATGGGTGCGGAGCAACAGAAGTTTTTCGTATAATGTTTTATTGTTGGTTGTAATCATTCCACCTTCTCCACATGCAATATGTTTAACGGGGTGAAATGAAAAGATTGCCAGTTCGGCAAAATTACCATTGCCACAAAATTGTTTTTTCCCTTTTGAATCTACAAAAAATACTCCTGGTGCATGGCAGGCATCTTCAAGAATCCAAAGATTATATTTCTCTGCAATTCTTTTTAATTTTTCAAGATTAACAGGGTAGCCTGCAAAATCAACAGGGATAACTCCTTTGTAAGTCCCTTTAGGGGCATTTTTAAGTTTTTTTTCCAGTTTGTCAAGATCAATCAGGTAGGTT
The DNA here is from genome assembly GCA_043826845.1 of Bacteroidota bacterium. Lineage (GTDB taxonomy): Bacteria > Bacteroidota > Bacteroidia > Bacteroidales > CAYTAU01 > JBDRPR01. The sequence continues at coordinate 2,977 of JBDRPR010000455.1, read as the reverse complement.
TTAGAATCAATATCTACAAAATCAATCTCACCACCACAATAGAGAACACAGTTTGCTGAAGCAGCAAATGTAATAGGTGTAGTAATTACTTTATCTCCGGGTTTAATATTTAATGCCAGTGCAGACAAATGCAAGGCAGCAGTACCGTTGGCAACTGCAACAGAGTATTTGCATCCAATGTACTCGGCAAAAGCTTTTTCAAACTCAGCTATCTTTGGACCCTGGGTAAGATAGTCGGACTTAAGAACTTTGACAACAGCATCAATATCTTCCTGAGTTATATTCTGGCGACCGTATGGGATGGGTTTCATTGTATTATGGTCATTGGTTGTCATCGGTTGTCATTTATTCGCTACGCTCATGTAATTTTGTCATTCATTAATTTTTGATTTTTTGCCTATTGAATTGATGTAATTGTTTAGTTTCACACCTATTGAGTCAATTGTTTCAATGAAATCATGATATTCTCTTTCATCCAATAATTTTCTGTTATACGCTTTTGTTAACCACGTTCTTGTTTCAAATAATGAACCACGGGAATAATATCCAAAATTAATAGTTTCTTTATAGTGATATCGGCCAAAACCTTCACTTAAATTTGCAGCAATTGAATCAGCAGACCGAACCAATTGTTTTCCTACAGTGTCTTTTAAAAAATAATCCCATTTAATTACTAAATTCCATATCTTCTCACCTAGTTCCATTGATAATTGATATACTCTAAGTTCTTCCAATTTCATAATAAACGATTTACAATAAATGACTATGAATGACCATCAATGACATTTATTTCATTTTGGTTCAAAATCCTTATCAACATTCATTTTTATCTGTTCCCGAATTTGCTCAATGCTTAGCCATTGGTCATTTGTGCCGGAATTATATTTAAATCCTTGTTTAACCATTTTGGCTTTGTAATAATTTAGGTATTTTTGCATATCAGCATTTGAAGGAAGTATTGCATAATATTGATCAAATTCAATTGTATAAAAAGAATCGCTTTCGGTGATCATTTCCTCATGAAGTTTTTCTCCCGCCCGAACACCTGATATTCTTTTTTCACATGAAGGAGCAATTGCTTCGGCTACATCTGTTAATTTGTACGAAGGTATTTTCGGAACAAATATCTCAGAACCTATTGAATTCTCAATTGCATATAGTACCATATCAACACCCTCTTTTAAAGTGATGTTAAAACGTGTCATATCAGGGTGAGTAATAGATAAAAATCCCTTTTCTCGTTGCTTAAGAAAAAAAGGAACAACAGATCCTCTGGTGCCAATGACATTCCCGTATCTGACAACAGAAAACTTAATGTCTCTCTGGCCTTTAATATTGTTCGCAGCAATGAAAAGTTTATCAGATACAAGTTTTGTAGCGCCATAAAGATTTATAGGTGCGGCAGCTTTGTCAGTTGAAAGTGCAACAACACAACAAACATTTGATCCTAAGGCAGAATCTATGACATTTTGTGCACCATTAATATTTGTCTTAATAAATTCTCCGGGATTATATTCGGCAGCAGGAACTTGTTTGAGTGCAGCTGCATGAACTATGATATCAATTTGCTGACAGGCTCTCTTAAACCTTGGATAATCTCTAACGTCACCTATAAAAAATCTGATTTGAGGATACTTATCAGTCGGATATTCCTGAGCCATTTCATATTGTTTTAGTTCATCGCGGGAATAAATTACCATCCTTTTTACCTGAGGATATTTTTCGAAAACTATTTTTACAAATTCTTTTCCAAAAGAACCAGTACCACCAGTAATTAATATTGATTTTCCGTTGAGCATGTTATTTAAGTTAGAAAGTTCATAAAGTTTGTAAAGTTAGAAAGTCTTCCTTTATCGGAACCAATGTTTTTGATAATATTTTAGCTTTGTAATGATTTCAAATATATTAATACGGTTTGTTCAGCAACACTTGTTTCTTTATCTGTTTAATTGCTGAAATCTTATTATTATTCTGCCTTAGATTTTAAAATTTGGTTTCCTTTTCTCGATAAATGATTTGATACCTTCTTTTAAATCTTCTGATTTTGCACATTTTGTAAATTCATTACGTTCTGTTTGAAATCCATCAATACACTCTGTGTAATAAGAATTTACAGAATTAATAATTGAGGCAATTGCTGCTGGTGATTTTGTCATTATTTTGCGCAATATTTTTTTACATTGAGAAATTAGTTCTTCTTTGGAAGTCACATAATTAACAAGGTTTAAATTCATCGCTTCTTCAGCAGTTATTATATCTCCCGTCAATAATAATTCAAACGCTTTTGTTTTACCAATAATTTGGATCAATCTCTGAGTTCCGCCATATCCGGGGATAAAACCTAAATTTACTTCTGGTTGAGAAAAAGTGGCATTTTCTGATGCAACTCTAATATGACATGACATTGCAAGTTCGCACCCACCACCATAAGCATATCCGTTAACTGCTGCAATTATAGGTTTAGGACAGTTTTCGATAATATTCATAAGTTTTTGACCATTTTCTCCCATTTTAGAAATTTGTTCAGGGCTATAACTAGAAAATTCTTTAATATCCCCACCTGCCACAAATGATTTTTCTCCTGATCCTGTAATTATTATTCCTCTAATGGAATCGTCAGAATATGCATCATTTATTACATTTTTAAGTTCTTCCTCAACTATTCGGTTTAATGCGTTATGTTGCTCTGGTCGATTAATGTATATCGTCACTATTCCTTCATATTTCTCTAAAATTAGATATTTAAAGGGCAATTTCATAAAGTTTAAGTGTTTAGTTGTTTAGTTGTTTAGATGTTTAGTTGTTTAGATGTTTAGACGCTGCGCGAGTCTATTTGTTTAGTTGTCTATTTGTTTAGTTGTCTATTTGTTTAGTTGTTTAAGTGTTATTTGTATTTATTTCCTTTGAATTCGCTTTTTTTCAAATAATTAATGAGTCCAAGGGTTTTATTTTTTATGCTAAATGTTCGTTTCAGCAT
>JBDRPR010000454.1:0-10013 GCA_043826845.1 Bacteroidota bacterium | reverse complement strand
CAAACGAAAAAATGATAATGCACAGTCTTGCAATCGAGGCTGTAATTATATGAATAGCTGAAAAATTAGGAGAAAATATAGAAATTTGGGGTTTTACTTGTCTGTTGCACGATCTGGATATTGAAATTACAAATGCAAATCCAAAAGTTCATGGTCTGAAAACAGCAGAACTTTTAAGGGAATATTCAATTAATGCAGAAATAATTGATGCAATTGAATTGCATAATGAAGAAGCAACACATGTTCCGAGAACTAAAAAGTTGCATTATGCTCTTGCAGCAGGAGAAACTATTACAGGTCTGATATTCGCAACAACATATGTATATCCCTCAAAAAAAATAGCTGATCTGAAACCAATATCTGTTGTGAAACGAATGAAAGAAAAACATTTTGCAGCTTCTGTAAAAAGAGATAATATTCTGGAATGTGAAAAAATAGGTATTCCTATTGATGAATTTGCAGCAATTTGCGTTGAAGCTATGAAAAAAATTAGTAGTGAAATAGGACTGTAATTTCTGAATTGTATTATTCCTTCTAATCTGACAGCAATATTTTATTGAGGCAAGTAATTATCGATCAGAAAAATGTATTTTTTCTGGATCTACTTCAATTACTTCTCCAGTTTCTGAATTCTCAACAACTGCCAACATGTAAGTATATTCTTTTCCTTCCATATCCTCATTTCTTCTATTTGTCCATCCGTGGAAAAAACCTTTAAATGAATTCTTATTTAATTCAACTTCAACTGTTCGTAAGTTTTCTTGTTCCATAATATTAATTTTTTAATAATGTATATTACTATAAAATGACTATAATTTATTCGACTACAATATTAAAACATTTTTAATTGCATACCACAGTCGTGTCTTTTAATAAAGAAAAAAACAAAATAAATTTCATATAATTTAAGCAAATCTATCAAAGAGAAAGAAATTATCAATTCATTTTTATCTATCAAGTTTTTTTATAAAGTATGTTTATGACTTGTTACTACATCAATAGTGTTATATTCATATTACCTGACAAAAACAACCTGAAAAAATCCAAAAACCTAATATGAAGCTAGAAAATTCAGAATGATTTTGAAAAAAAACTTATCTTTGATAAATCAACCTAATTATGTTTTTATGAAAAAGGCTTTATACATTTTAGTTGCATTGATAATTACTGCATCAGGATTCTGTCAGACAGCAAAGGATTATCTTGATAGTGGATATACAAAGTTTGAACTTCAAAACTATCAAGGTGCTATAGCAGACTATACTAAAGCAATAGAGATTAATCCTAAGTATGCAAAGGCTTATTACCTCAGAGGAGATTCAAAACTTTTGCTAAAAGACTACCAGATAGCTATAACAGATTTCAGTAAAGCAATAGAAATTGAGCCTGAGCAGGCAGCCACTTATTTTCTCAGAGGATTTGCAAAGGATGAACTTCAAGACTATACGGGTGCAATTACTGACTATAATAAAGCTATTGAACTTGATTCAAATGATGCAGATGCTTATTATTATAGAGGAATGGCAAAAGGGAATCTCAAAGACTACATCGGTGCAATTCCCGACTTTACAAAAGCTATTGAACTTAATCCTAATAATGAAGTTGCTTATTATTATAGAGGATTAGCAAAGACTGACATTCAGGACTACATAGGTGCAATTCCAGATTTTACAAAAGCAATTGAGTTTGACCCTGAAGGAGAAAATGTATATTTTAATAGAGGACTTGCAAAGAATAAACTCAAAGACCACATCGGAGCTATAACTGATTTTAGTAAAGCAATAGAAATTAATCCGGAACATGTAAATGCTTATTTCGGCAGAGGGCTTGCAAAGGGTTTAATAGAAGACAACCATGGAGCTATATCAGATTTCAATAAGGTAATAGAAATTGATCCTAAGTATTCTGAGGCTTATTACGGAAGAGGGTTCGCAAAAATATATTTGGGACAAAAATACAGCGGATGTATGGATTTTAGTAAAGCTGGAGAGTTAGGATATGCAAAGGCTTATGAAATGATAAAGCAATACTGTCAATAAAAATTTAATCATTTTTTTATGAAAAAGACATTTATTTTACTGATTATTTTGATAATTAATACTTTGGTTTTTGGTCAAAATTGGCAAACGGCTTTAGGTTATTGGTCTAAAGGATATGAAAAATACGGACTTCATGACTTTACAGGTGCAATTGCAGATTATACAAAAGCTATTGAACTTGATCCCAATAATGCAGGGTATTATAAAGATAGAGGTAGTGCAAAATATCAAAATGAGGATAATATTGGTGCAATTGCTGATTTAACAAAAGCATTGGAAACGTATTATGGTGACCCAGAAATTTATAGTACCAGAGGATGTGCAAAGTCAGCATTAGAAGACTATATTGGTGCAGTAAGTGATTTAACCAAAGCTATTAAAATTGATTCAAATAGAATACATGATTATTTTTTCAGAGGTATTGCAAAGATGTATCTTGATGATTACATCGGCTCAATAGAGGATTTTACTAAATCAATTGAGTTTGAACCTGATTATGCAGATGCTTATTATTATAGAGGATATGCAAAGAATATTCTTAAAGACCACAGCAGCGCAGTTGCTGATTATTCAAAAGCTATCGAAATTGATGCTGAAAGAGAAAGTTTATATTTTCAAAGAGGACGTTCAAAGGGCGTTCTCAAAGACCATATAAGTGCAATTGCCGATTTTACAAAAGCTATTGAAATTAATTCTAATAATGCTGAAACTTATTGTTTTAGAGGAATGGAAAAGGTCTTAATGGATGATTTTATAGGAGCAATTGATGATCATACTAAAGCAATTGAGATTAATCCTAAATATGCAGATGCTTATTATTTCAGAGGAGTAGCAAAAATTTATCAAGGACAAAAATATAGTGGTTGTTTGGATTTAAGTAAAGCTGGAGAATTGGGTTGTGCTGCTGCTTATGAAATAATAAAGACAGACTGTCAATAAACTATATAACAAATTTATATGAAAAAGACATTTTATGTGATAATTGCTTTGATAATTAATGTTTCTGGATACTGTCAAACAGCATTTGATTTTATTGTCAATGCAAATGAAAAGATAAAACTGCAAGACTATTCAGGTGCTATAGTATATTGTAATATTGCAATAGAAATTGATTCTAAATATGCAATAGCTTATTACGTCAGAGGGCTTGCAAAAGTTGCATTAAAAGACCATAGAGGAGCAATAGTAGATTGTAGTAAGGCAATTGAGTTGATCCTAAATATATGGAGGCTTATTACGTCAGAGGATTTTCAAAGGGTGCATTAAAAGACTATCAAGGAGCTATAGCAGATTGTAATATTGCAATAGAAATTGATTCTAAATGTGCATCGGCTTATTACGTTAGAGGGATTGCAAAAATTCAGTTAAAACAGAAAGAGGGCGGTTGTATAGATTTAAGCAAAGCTGGTGAATTAGGTTATGAAGAAGCTTATGATATAATAAAAGAACATTGTCAATAAGATACGAATTACCACCATGCTGAAAACAACGATCATTTGAGCTATAAATCATCTTATTTAAATAAATAAATAAAGAAAGATATATAATTTGTTTAATAAACACTTCGTTTCACAGGCATAATATTGGGTATCCGAATAATACAAATAATTTTAATGCGACTCTAATACATATTATACTATATATCTATAAGTTATAAACATTAATTCATTTTCAGTCTAAGGTTCTATGTTAAGAATCATTTGTTCTTTAAAAATTTATATAAATATTTTTATACCTAATAATCATTTTCTATTGTCTTTATGACAACTATTTAGAAAATCATAGTCTCTAAACGACTAAAATATTTATATCAAAATTACAACTGTAAATTCAATAAATAATGACCTTTATAAAAAGTGGTATATATTTGTAATAATCAATTTAAAGAAAAAAAATAACATTAAGTATTTTTTCGGGAAATATGGTAATAATATCTTTGAATAATAAAATGAAACGTTGGTCAAAGTTGGTCTCATTTGCCAAGCTGAGATTCTGTGTGAAAGACAGAAACATCGTTTCTTTTATCAATAGGAATCATTTTTTTGTATATTAGCGTTTTATAAAACTGATTTATTATGAATGTAACATATTATATAGGGGCTGGTGCAAGTGCGGGAGCTTTACCTACTATTGAGAATATGGGCAAAAAAATTCAGGAATGCTATGACGATTTAACAAACAATAAAAACTTGTCATTAACAAAAGATGACTATAGTCAGCATAATGGGTTAAGTTTACTTGATTATGAATTAATGTTATTCAATGATTTGTTGTGGTTAAAAAAAATATGTGAAGATCATATCTCAGTTGATACTTATGCTAAAAAATTGTTCATTCAGAACAACATGATAGAAACTCAAAAATTAAAATTAATATTAACGGTTTATTTTGTAATTGAACACAATTACAAAATAACAATAGATATTAGATATGATAATTTTATTGCATCTTTAATTGATAACAATACTGAATATCTGCCAACTAATGTAAATATTATCTCTTGGAACTATGATTTTCAATTTGAAAAATCATTAAAATCATTTTTAGGCGATGACAGTACGTATACGGTTGATGATCTTATCAATATATACCCTTCAATAATAAATCCCGACCATAAACTAAATAATAAATTTTCTGTATTTAAATTAAATGGCAAGGTGGGTTACCGTTTACCCAATTACTATTCTTACGAAACATTTATTGAAACGAATTATCCTGAAATTAATAAAGATTTTATGATCGCTATATTAACAAAATATAGGTTATTTTCTACTGCCACTAATCGAAAATTATTGCTAAGTTTTGCTTGGGAAAACACCCCAGAAAAGCGACAAACAATTGAATTTGCAAAGCAAAAAACAAAAGGAACAGAGATTTTAGTTGTAATAGGTTATTCATTTCCTTATGTAAATAGGGAAATTGATAGAGATATAATTAGGTCAATGCCTGAATTAAAAAAGGTTTATTTTCAAGCACCAGATGATTATCCATTAGAATATATTCAAAGTTTTGAATGCATTATACCTAATTGCAAGGAAAGAGGCATTCAACTTATCCCTATAAATAAGACAAGACAATTTTTTATTCCGTCAGAATTATAAATAATACAAAATTAATTAAATGAATAAACTGAAATTATTAACATCTGAATTTCCTGAAATAAACAAGCATTTAAAAGATATTGCTTTTTTAAAAACTCAGTTAAAGCGACAACAAAGACGATTAAAAAGCGTGTCGAATAAATATGATTTTTTAAATATAATAATTGGTGAGAAAAAAACAGGAAAAGAACTTGAAAGGGCAATAGCAAAACTTTTTAAAGATATGGATATGAAAATGTAAATTGGACAGGTTCTAATAACAAGAAAGCTGATGTTGGGATTTCATTCGATAATAAAATTATCCTAATTGAAGTTAAAGGCATTAAACAATCAATCCCAACAGATGGTGATTGTAGCCAAATACATAAATATGTTATAAGAGAACGAGATAGTTTAAAAAAAGATAAAAAAGATATTTTTGGTTTATTTGTAGTCAATCATGATAACAATAAATATTATACAGATAGAAATAAAACTCCTTTTGATACGCAAAAAATTACTGATGCGAATTTATCAGAATATGGACTATTAACAACAGCGGATTTATTGGAATTATATATTTTTGTAAAAACAAATAAATTGTCATTTTTTGAATTTGATAAAATTATTTGTAAAAACGGATTGATTAAGTTAAAAAAATAGATGTGGGAAAAACCTCATAATGATTCTTGAGAATCATATAAAATATGTAATAATACTCTGCGATAGAGTCAATTATTAATATTGAGTGTAAATCCCACATTTTTTATAATATTAAGGATTTGAAAACATCGAAAGAATAAGCTGGGCTTATTTAGTAGTGTTGTATTGTAGACAAGAAAATGTTTGTAATATTTCATGTGCAAGGGGTAACCCAATCCTTTCTTTTTTAATATTGTACTTAGATAAATTTATAAATTAAATCTATGCCAATATGTCAGAAATATTTAAAATTTAATTCGAAAGAATTCCTCGAGGTTTTACCTCGGGGTAAAGAGCGGAAAAGTTTGAAAAACGGCAGGTTTTTCATAAAATATATAAATTCCGCTTAATACCTCGATGGCTCTGCCTCGGGGTAGTTTATTTATATACTGTACTTTGTGGGAGAGGTGCGTTTTATTTTAATGTAAATGAACATTTTTTTCTGAATTGTTTTACACATATAATTGAAATTGCTCAGCAACTTTTATTTTTAACATTATTCAATCTAAAAATCGATGCGGAGGTTACTTTTAGTATTTAAACCTCAATTTCTTGCTGTATATCTTTCAATTCAATTCTACTACTCATGAATAGGTAAATTAGTTGATTTATACTTCTGTATAAATATAAATAATTCTACATTTCATCGTAGTAATGTGTTGTTTTGTCCATAAAATTTGGATTTTCGTTGAAGAACCATTATCTTGTACTATCTTTTTTATTCATTATTTCGATGCTATAACTTAATCCATAACAGTATGAAAACAGGAAAATTAAAATTCATTTTTACTTTATTATTTTTCACATTTGCTTTTTCATTTCTTCAGGCCAGAAATGTTAAAGATTATGATGTCCGTTATAATCAGGTTCTGAGTAATGAATTTACTATTGATTTCACTGTAAATAAATACAATATCGAAGCTGTTGAAAAAAACGGGGTTACATATTCAATGTTAAATTTTAACGGAGGTGTTAATTCAACAAAAAAGGGCTGGGCCGAATTACCTTTTTTAAGTGCATCTGTGCAATTGCCTAATAATAAAAATGTAAGTATTGAAATTCTGGATATGCAATATCAGGATTTCGACCTTAATTATCCTATGTTACCATCAAGAGGATCATTATACAGAAATCAGGATCCTTCAACAATTCCATACGAAATTGATCCGGCTTCACTTATTGATGCATGGTATCCGGCTGATCTTTATAGCAGCACTCAGCCATTTATTATGCGTGATGTCAGAGGAGAAAGTATCTTTATTTACCCTTTTCAGTATAATCCTGTTCAAAATAAGCTCAGAGTTTATAAAAACATTAAAATTCGTGTTTTTGAAAATTCAGAAACTCCTTATAATCCACTTTTAAATCCATCAAAAAAAGTTGCGTTAGAAATGACATCTGTATATAGTTCAATGTTTATAAACTATAAAGAAAACTCATTGAAATGGACAAACGAGGTTGCAGAATATGGTGAAATACTTGTAATTTATACGTCCAGGGATGCTACTGTTATTCAGCCATGGATTACCTGGAAAAAAGAAATGGGTTATAAAGTTCATGAATTGCAGGTTGCAACAGGAACCAACGTTAAAACCAATATTCAGACTCAATATAATTCAAACAACGGGATTTTATATGTTTTACTTGTAGGTGACTGGGCAGATATAAAATCTGACCTTGGTACATCTCAAAATGCTCCCCAGGATCCGATGATGGGATGTGTTTTAGGTGCAGACAATTACCATGATATCATTATCGGCAGATTTTCTGCAAGTACAACCAGCCATGTTACCATTCAAGGTGATAAAGTAATCAATTATGAAAAATTGCCTGATGTCAGCGGCACATGGTACAAATTTGGACTGGGCATCGGGTCTGATGAAGGTACAGGAATTGGTGACGACAGCGAAATGGATCAGGATCATATTGACGTCATAAAAGAAAACAAGCTTCTTCCTTTTACTTATACTACAGTTACTGAGGCCTATGGTGCAAGTGTGCCTACCTCAACTGTATCAAATGCAATTAATAGCGGATTGAGTGTAATAAACTATTGCGGGCATGGAGCTCACGATTATTGGGTGACAAGTAATTATTCAGTTAGCAGCGTTAACAGTTCAACAAACGGAAGTAAACTGCCTTTTGTTTTCTCTGTTGCTTGTGTGGTTGGAGAGTTTCATAACGGAACTGATTGTCTGGCAGAAGCAATGTTAAGAAAAAGTGGTGGAGGTTCAGTTGCTACATGGATGGGAACAATTAACCAACCATGGACTCCTCCGATGAGAGGACAGGATTATGCTAATGATATTCTGAAACAGGGATATAATTATACTACCGGACCCGGAAACGGAACAAATACTACATACGGAAAAACTACTTTCGGATCAATTACATATAATGCTGCAGCACTTATGATTTCGGAATCAACTGCAACTGATGATTGGGATACATACAAAACATGGACTGTTTTCGGCGATCCTTCATTACAGGTAAGAACTGAAACTCCCAAAGCTATAACAATAACAAATCCTGTGGTTTCTCCGGGTACATACACAACTCAGATTATGGTTGGCGGGAGTCCGTTTAAAAATGCACTTGTATCATTATATAAAGCAGGTGACCCTCAACCATTTTCAGGACTTACTGATGTGAGTGGTAATGTTACAATAACACATTCATTAACAGGTACAGTTAAACATACTGTTACAGGTTTTAATCTGGCCACATATAGCCAGAATGTTACGATTTCTTCGCCAAATCCACCTGTTTGTGATTTTTCTGCAAATCAGACAACAGTTACTGCCGGTTCTACAGTTATTTTTACTGATCTGTCAACAAATTATCCTACATCATGGAGTTGGACATTTGCCGGTGGAACTCCAGCATCCTCTACTAGCCAGAACCCTTCTATTGTGTACAATACTCCCGGAACATATGATGTAAGTCTTTATGTTGTAAACGGATCAGGAAATGATACAGAAACTAAAACAGGATATATTCATGTAACTGCCGTCAGTACTCCTCCTGTAGCAAATTTTTCTGCTAGCTCAACAAACATTTCTGCAGGTCAGGCAATTAGTTTTACAGATTTATCGACCAATCTGCCTACTATCTGGAACTGGACATTTGCCGGAGGAACTCCATCATCCAGCACTGATCAGAATCCTTCAAATATTGTTTATATGACTGAAGGAACATATACCGTAACATTGTATGCTGAGAATACTTTTGGTAATGATACAGAGACGAAAACTGCCTACATAACTGTCGGACCGAATCCTGCTTTTTCACTTGATTTTGAAGCATGTATTGATTATTCTGCATCATTTAGTCCCTGGTCAGTTTATGATGGTGATGGTTTAGTTACATACGGAAGCGGTGATTGCGATTTTCCCGGAGAAAGCGATACCATGTCATTTATGGCATTTAATCCTGATGCAGCCGGATTTACTCTTGCAAATCCTCACGGTGGTGTAAGATGCGGTATGGCTATTTGCCCTGCAGATGCAAGTCAGTCTGATGACTGGATGATTTCTCCTCAAATGACTTTAGGAACAAGTTCAAGTATTTCGCTTTGGGTTTTATCTCCAAAACCCGGTACATGGGGAAATGATTCCTATCAGGTTATGGTTTCTACAACAGATAATCTGCCTGCAAGCTTTGTTTCTGTTTCAGGAGCGACTGCTGTTGAAGCACCTGCAACATGGACAAATCATACGTACAGTCTTTCTGCTTACGACGAACAAGAGGTTTATATTGCAATCAGACATGTTGCAACTGATAAATTTATGTTCTGGGTGGACGATATCGAAATAAATACTACTTTAACAATTCCCGTATATCCGACAGCAGGTTTTACAGTAAATGCATCGTCAATTTGTGCAGGAGGTTCAGTCTCATTTACAAACACTAGCGCTGATGCAACTTCTTATCTTTGGACATTCCCTGGAGGTTCACCCGCTACAAGTACCTCAGCAAATCCAACTGTTACATTTGCTTCTGCCGGAACTTATAATGTTTCATTGCAAGCGATTAACAATGATGGTACCGATACAGAAAATATTACTATTCATGTATATCAGGTTAATGCTACATCAACGATCAATCATGAAACCATAATAGGTGCAAATGATGGCTCAATTAATCTTACTGTATCAGGAGGAGTATCTCCATATTCATTTAACTGGAGCAA
>JBDRPR010000453.1:0-2802 GCA_043826845.1 Bacteroidota bacterium | reverse complement strand
TCCTCAATATTATTATACTGCATATTATTTACAGGTTTTTCAATTCTGGCAGATTTAGTAATACTTGGTAGGGGATATTTTTTAGGAAAATTTAAATATCCTCCAAATTCCAGTATTGAACGTGCCATTGAATTTTCATACCCATAATCAATCTGTGCAAGTGATTTTAGAAAATCATAATTACTTTCTATTATCTTTTGTTCATTTCCGGGTGCATTTAGTATTTGCATTTCAATATTCTTTAATGCTTTGTAATGTACAGCTTTTTCTTTAAGAAAACCATTATTGCCGGTCTCTGTAAGTAATTTTTCAAGTGCAATATTAGCATCATCAAACCTATATAATTTAATGTAAATTGGTATAAGGTCATACAATGCTTTATATCCTGTTTGATTCTCAAGAAATGTGATAACACTGTCAAGTTTTTCAGGAATAGTATCATTTAATGCACCACTAATCATAGTTTTTTTAAGATTATGTATATTGCTCTCGATACTTACAATCTCCATTTCTTTTACGGTTACCGGATTTATTCCTGTTTGAGCTGCCACAACTGTTTCATAATATGGTGGAGGCAACCAAAAGTTTTCAAATTCTTTTTTTGCTTTGTATGGCAATGGTGAATTTGTTAATAGAACATCAGTTTTTATAATCGGATGCCCCATATGATCTATTTTCATAAAAGCAATTAGAACTGTATCTGACAAATAAGGCGAATAGCTGAGTAGCTCGTTGCAATTAGAAACATAATTATTTGCAACTGTCGTGTTTAACATTTGCAATAATGATTCTGTTTTGCCACCATCAACAAGACCTACAAGTTCGTTTTTCTTTTTTTCAATTTCATTACTAAGTGCAGAAATCTGATTTGAAATTTCTCCTACCACAACTGTACCACCGGCTATTTTGCTGGGACAGGCTTTATCAAAATCTGTTTCTGAATAAGGTGAACTACCAATCTGAATTTTAGGATAAGTATAGTAATCATTAGTATGATCATATAAACTATGCCAATCTAAAAGTAAATTCCAAACAGAACTTTGGTCATGCTGAATATAAGTATAAATATCTACATAATCGTTTGGATTATAATTTTGTATATTACCCGGGTTAATTTCAATCAGGTAGTCGGTATCGCCATTAACGAGATGATCGTGTGCAAACCAATTGCCCGATGGACCAACATTATCGCTACCTGTTTGGTGTTTGCCTATAGTGCCATCAATTACTGCAATGGCATAATCGGTTTTGTTGAAATTGTTACAGCGGATATTTAAGCCTTGGATACCATTATCTCCAGTTGGTCCAATTTCCTTATAATTACTATTTTCTTCTGTAGCAATCATACCTGTTTGGTTGGTGCTATTTTTTAGATCATAGAAATAGTTTTTATGGATTTCGTTTTGGTCAATACCGGTATTTATAGCAAAAGCACCGGCAATGCCATCATGAAAATGATTTCCTTCAACGGTATAATTGGTAGATTCTTCAATAGAAAGGCCGTAAGCACCATAAGTTACATAATTATAAGAAGGATCTTCATTATTATAAACTTTAAAATCGTTTCTAATAACGGTAGCATCATTAGCATCCTCTTTCAATTGTATGCCTTTTACACAACTTTTAAATATTGCATGGTCGAATTTTGAACCGGAACCGCCTCTTATTGTTGCGCCGAAATTCAGGTTTGTAATCTCAGACCTTATTTCATTTGAACAGCTTGGATTATCACAATAAGAACATAGTTTTATTTGAGAAAAAGTTGAACGAATGCCATTGCCTCTTTTATTAACATCAAAAACAGATGCTCCGTATTCATTGTTCATTGTAACCCCTCGTAAATTAAATCTTGTAGTCCAATCAATAGCAACAAAAGTATTTGGGTATTGATTTTTTAAAATATATAATTTTTCGGTTGTGCGAAAATCACACAGATCCACATAGCTGGCATTCATTAAATTGTGAGGGGCTTGATTTGTTGTCGGTAATAAAAAAGCATGCCCAATTGCGTGAAGATTATCTTTAAATTCAGAATTTTCAGCCTGAATAATTCCACCGTAATCTGAATTTATACCTATTTCAGCATATTCAATGAGTGAGTTGTTCTTCATTATAAATAACGGTTGAGCAGTATTATTGACAGGATATTGTGATGTTCCGGTACCAAGCAATCTTACACCACCCCACATTTTATCGTCCACATCACAAGCATCATAAGCAGTTAAAGTTGTGCTGTTTATTGTTAGTTTGGCTCCTTTAACTCCACCACCACCACCTAAGAGTTTTAAATTTTTTCCGGTTTCAAATTTAAAAGTCATGCCTGAAATAGTCAGGTCAACGCCGTGGTTAATAATTAAATTTGATTCAAGAAAAACCTCTGCATCTGTCCCAAAAGGGTTTTGAGAAGGAGTCCAAACCTGAGGAACACCATAGGAAGTAACTGTTATATCCTTTGTAATTGGGTTAGTATAAATATAAGTGTAAGGATAAATTTCTGAAACTTTGTCATACTCAAAATGATCGTTACAGCAAAGGCTATTAACAGTCTGAAAGTAGTCCTCATAATTTTCGCCATCAATCTGGTCTGCAAAAATATAGCGAGCATCTGAATCACTGTTACCATACTGGTAATTTGAAACTCTGATATTATTTATTCCATAGTTATTGGTAATCCATGCACTATTTCCCGGGTCGTCAGGATTGGTGAATCTTGAGATTGAACCATTGTCAGAACCGTTTCCTTTATTGATGTAATAGAGATTGCCATCCATACCCAGTTCAATATGAGTATTGTTGTAATTT
>JBDRPR010000452.1:0-2583 GCA_043826845.1 Bacteroidota bacterium | reverse complement strand
ATTATTCCGGATATTCAATTCTGGTATGATAGATATTCCTGAGTTTCTTTTTCAGGATACTTTTTACAGTAGTTATATCTTTAAAAGTAATGTCAGCATATTTAAACTGATTTTCATCAATCTGGAATGCGATAATTTTTTCAACCAGTTCATCAATTGATGCATCAGTAATAGTTTTTAGGCTTCTGGCGGCAGCTTCAACAGAATCACACATCATAACCACAGCTTGCTCTTTTGATCGTGGAGATGTTCCGGGATATGTAAATTTTTCCTCATCAACTTTTTCGTCAGGGTGAAGGCTAAGATAGCTTTTGTAGAAATATTGAACTTTTGAAGTTCCGTGATGAGTCCGTATAAAATCCACAACCTGATCTGGTATATTATGTTTTTTGGCTTTATCCGTGCCTCTTTTCACATGACTGATAATGATTTCTGCACTTTTATCAAATTCAATTTTATCATGCGGGTTAATCCCATGAAGTTGATTTTCTATAAAAAACAATGGAATGTCCATTTTTCCGATATCGTGATATAAAGCACCTGTGCGGGCTAAAAGAGGATTCCCTCCAATTCTTCTGATAGATTCTTCAGCAAGATTTCCAACCTGCAGGGAATGTTGAAAAGTTCCAGGGGCTTTCTCTGCCAGTTCACGTAGAATGGGATGATTAGTATCAGATAATTCCATTAAAGTCACATCAGATAAAAATCCGAATATTTTTTCAAATATATAAATCATAGGATAAGCAGACAATAGCAATAAGCCATTTCCTGCAAACCATGCAAAATTCTTATAGTCTATAGTATATAAATCGCCCTCCTGAATTATTGCCAATCCGAAATAAATAAAACAATAAGTAGAGAAAATAATAAATGCTGATAAAAACAATTGTCCACGTCGCAATATACTTTTTAAACTAAAGATCGCCATTATACCTGCAATCATCTGTAAAAAAACAAATTCAAAACTATTTGGGGCAAAAAAACCGATGATCAGGATGGTAATCATGTGAATAAAGAGAGCAAGGCGTGAATCATAAAAAGTTCTGATTATAATCGGGAGGATAGCAAAAGGAATGAGATAAAGGCTTAAAAAATTATAATTAATAACAATACGGGCAACAAAAACCATAAGAACAATAAAAACAATGATAAATGCAGTTTTTACATTATCATGAATTACATTTTTTCTGAAATTCAACAGAAACAGATATATTGATAAAATAGCAAAGAATATCAGTAAAATTTGTCCAAGATATATAAGATATTTATTTACACTATAAGTCAGATTTTCTTCATATTCCTTTTTTAATGATTGCAATATTCGAAAACGATGATTATTAACAACATCACCTTCAGAAATAATTCTTTCTCCAATTTGCACCATTCCATGTGTTAATGAAAGGTTCTGAGTGCTATTTTTAACAATCTTAAGAGCGGTTTCTTCGTCATAAAAATAATTTGAAGCAATAAACTCGAATAAGTTGACTGAATTTAAAAAATCCTTTGCTTTCTCATCCGATAAATAATTAGATGAAATGTGTTCGGCAAGCTGAACCCTTGCATACTCATAAGCAGTTTTTTTTGTAAAAATATTGCTTAAAGTAATTTCTTCTGCAATATTATCAGAAACCAGTACCAAAGTGAAATCATTATCATCTAAAGGTATTGTACTGCCTTGTTGAAATTCAATAACTCCTTTTGTATAAATAAAATCAAGAATTTCAGTAAAAAACTTAAGATATTCTGCTTTTTCTTCTGCCAGTTTCATCAGGAGTTTTTCATGGTTTCTCTTTTCTTTAATTACGTAATATTTGTCAACATGGCTGTTCCATGATTCATCAAAACTGAGATTAAAAGCTACCAATTTTTCAGAATAAACAGAAGAATTTTTCCTGTAATAAGGTTTTACATTTTCCTTTATACTGTCAGTCTGAAATGCTAATTCTTCATCAGTTTTATATATTGGAAAATCAAATTGAGCAATCAGAGTTTCATGATGCCATGGTTTTCCTTTTGAAAACTCATACCTGAATTTTCCCTCATGTGGCAACATATATATTATCAGAGCAATGGACAATAGAAAAATTGAAGTTCTATAAATTCTGTTGTATATTTTTTTTCTGTATCCTGTTGTTTTAGTCATAATTTATATTAAATCCCTGCAAATATACTCTTTGTTAAATAATCTATAGCAAAAAAAATAAAAAAGCTACAATAAATGATTATTTCTGCAAAGTTACAAAGTTAACATTTTCTGTTTTATTGCTTAATCAACTGTTAAAAATATATGCCGAAACAATAGTCATATATTGCTTGTTTACTGAAACATCAGAACAAATTATCAATATAGGGTTCATTATTTATAAACATAAAAATTGAATAAGTAAAGTATTTTGTAATTTTATCCGATATTTAATTTATGATGAATTTTGGAATTACGATAACAAGCTGTGTCCCTATCCGTAAGGATCCGTCTGAGCAAAGTGAAATGACAAGTCAGTTACTTTTCGGAGAATTATTTGATATTGTTGATAAACGTAAAAAATGGATTCAGATTCATACGAGATTTGATAATTATACCGG